>NZ_JBEONQ010000025.1:0-77353 GCF_040544445.1 Undibacterium sp. GrIS 1.8
TCGGCTATCGAACGCCGTTTGAGGTTTTTTATAATTTGGATATACTCCCACTAAAACTTACCTCCCGTTGCTCTTCGTAGCTGAATCCGCCTACCTTATTGTCCAAATAATCATTGGACGATTAAAAATACACTCCCCTAGTATATTATTGGCTTCTAAGTGCGCTGAAGCTGTTTTTCAAGTGCGATGACGAGGTGCAGAAGCTACATTGTCTGCAATTCAGACCCATTACCAGAGCATCGATACGTGCTTGTGACGCGCTTCAGTACCAAACAAAAAATCAGGCTAATACCTTTCTCAGCCAGCTACTGATATCGTCAATTTCTTCTTGGCAGACCGAGTGTTGCATCATGTACTCATGCCATTCCACTGGGTAGCCTAAGGATTTTAAAAGATCGCGCGATTGTTCTGCTCTGGCGATGGCGATTACCTGATCAGCACGACCATGCGCCAGATAGATAGGCGTATGTTGATTCGATGCATGACGTTCGTTGGCGACCAGATCGCGCAATGGCACATAACCAGATAGACACATCAGACCCGCCAATTTTTCGGTATGGCGCAATCCAGTTTGCAGCGCCATGGCGCAGCCTTGGGAGAAGCCCGCGAGGATAATGCGGCTAGCCGGGATGCCACGGGCATTCTCACGGGCGATCAACTGCTCTATCAATATTTGTGAGCTGCGCAGACCTTTTTCATCCTCACGTCTGGCGATGTCGGTGCCCAAAATATCGTACCAAGCGCGCATTGCATGCCCCCCGTTAATCGTGACTGGCATCACAGGTGCATTCGGGAACACAAAGCGGATTGCTGGGCAGCCTTTTAGATTCAATTCTTTCACAATCGGAACGAAGTCATTTGCGTCCGCGCCAAGGCCATGCATCCAGATGATGGCGACGGTCGGATTGGGGGCGCTTTCGAGTTCTACGGTGTCAAGTAATGTGCTCATATTGGACTTTGAGGTTGGTGTGGTTTTTGAAGGCAATGGCAAAGGTTTTGTTGCGCTGGTTTGACTAAAACTACTGCGGCATACCATCGATACTATAGAGATTACACCACCTAAGGTCGCACCAAAAAGCCAGCGTCTTTTTAAAGAAGTTAGCTTTTTTGATCGGATCATTTTAGGGATGTCGAAAGTGAGAGTGTAGCGAGCTATGCTTTGCTACGAATAGCCGATTTTGGCCGAAACACTTTACAAATTGCATCGTGCGTTTCGATATACGGACCACCAATTAAATCTATGCAATAGGGGATCGCAGCAAAAATACCAGAGACGAGTTGCTTGCCGTCGGCATCTTTCAAGCCTTCTAGCGTTTCTTTGATCGACTTAGGCTGTCCAGGCAAATTCAGAATCAGCGCGGCATGCTCTGCCGTCTCTCGTATGACTGCAACTTGACGCGATAAGATTGCTGTCGGCACAAATTGCAGACTGATTTGCCGCATTTGCTCACCAAAACCTGGCATTTCTTTTGTGGCGACGGCCAAAGTGGCTTCTGGAGTGACATCGCGTCGTGAGGGACCAGTTCCACCTGTAGTAATGACCAGATGGCATTGCTCCTGATCGACCAGCTCAATCAAGGCCCGCTCAATGGCAGCACGTTCATCTGGGATTAAGCGAGTTTCCATACTCCATGAGCTGCTAAGCGCGCTACCAAACCAGTCTTGCAAAGCAGGTAAACCCTGATCTTGATAAATACCAGCAGAAGCGCGGTCAGAAATAGAAACCAGACCAATTTTTAAATGGTCTGGTTTTTTATCTTTTACTTCAGTATTTTCTACTTCAGTATTTTTTAACTCAGTGGCTGATTTAGTCGTCATGTTGCTCATGTTTAGCATCATCAGCATCATCATCGAAGTCATCTTCGTCATCAGATTCCGCATCAGCTAAATCGCCAGCAGCTTTTTTCTGCGCAGCACGTTGAGCGACCTGGATATCTTTCAGAATCTGAAAAATTTCACGATAAGCTTTTGGCGGCTTGTTTTCTGCCTGTTCTTTACGCGCATTGCGGATCAGATTACGCAGATGTTGCACGTCGAGTTCTGGATTTTGCTCCAGCAGTTCAGTCAATGCTTTGTCATCGGTCAGCAATTTATCGCGTCTGCGCTCCAGCGCATGCATGGCGGCGGTGTCGGATTTGGACTTACCTTTCCAGCTATCGATGGTTTTCTGGATGAGAGCAATTTCTTCTTCATCCAGAGTACGCATTTTTTTGCCGACAAATTGCAATTGACGACGGCGACCCTCGTGATCTTTGATGGTCTGACACATTAAAATCGCATCGCGCACGTCTTCCGGCATCGGGACGCGTTTAACACGGTCTCGTGGCTGGTCGATCAGTTCTTGCCCTAATTTTTGCAGGGCGTCACTCTCGCGTTTGAGTTGCGATTTGGAGGGGCGCTCGTATTCTTGCTCGAATTCGTTGGACTTGAAGCCGCAGGAGCCTCGGTTTGGATTTGGCATAATTGATTCGCCTTTATTCTATAAACTTAATGAAACGGCTGCTATGATACCTTGTTTATCGATGACTCCAAAGAAACCTAGCCTATGAGCAAGCCTGTTTTTACCCATACTCAAGATCAATTGAAGCAAATCGCAGAGGATGTCTTACGTTTTGCGCGTGAAAAAGGCGCGTCTGATGCCGCTGTCGAAATTAGCGAAGGTGGTGGTTTATCCATCAGTGTGCGCAAAGCCAAGATAGAAACCATAGAGCAAAACCGCGATAAAGGCATAGGCGTTACCGTCTACATTGGCCAAAAGCGTGGTAATGCCAGTACGTCCGATTTTTCCAGTTCCTCTTTACAGGCAACTGTCGATGCCGCCTATAACATCGCCCGTTTTACGGCAGAGGATGATTGCGCAGGCTTGCCTGAAGCGGATTTATTAGAAATGCATCCGCAAGATTTAAAACTTTGCTACCCATGGCTGATCACGGCAGAGGAGGCAATTGATCTTGCCACCCGTACAGAAGCGGCAGCTGTGGCAGTCGATAAACGTATTACCAATAGCGAAGGTGCCAGTATTCACGCACAGCAATCGCATTTTATCGCGGCTAATTCGCGCGGCTTTATCGGCGGTTATCCCTTCTCTCGTCACACCATTTCGGTAGCGCCGATTGCGGGCAAAGGCGCTCGTATGCAGCGCGATTATTGGTATTCATCGCAGCGCAACGCAAAAAAATTAGCCTCGCCAGAGGTTATAGGTCGTTATGCCGCTGAACGTGCGTTGGCACGTTTGAACGCACGCAAATTAGATACCCGTAAGTGTCCGGTATTGTTTGAAGCTCCATTAGCAGCGGGATTGCTGGGATCGTTTGTGCAAGCGGTTTCTGGCGGTGCTTTATATCGCAAATCCAGTTTTTTGTTGGATAGTTTAGGGGCGCAAATTTTTCCATCCCACATCGAAATTCTGGAAGATCCTCATGTCATTGGTGCAGTAGGCTCGTCCCCATTTGATGATGAGGGTGTCAAGACACAGCGTCGTGATGTGGTTAAAAACGGCGTGTTGCAAGGCTATTTCCTGTCTTGCTATTCCGCCCGGAAAATGAAGATGAAAACCACCGGTAACGCAGGTGGATCGCATAATTTGTCTATGACTTCGGCATTGACTACAAAGACAGATAACTTTAAAGCCATGTTGAAAAAAATGGACACGGGCTTACTAGTGACCGAGTTGATGGGCGAGGGCGTTAATTATGTGACCGGCGATTATTCCCGCGGCGCCTCTGGTTTTTGGGTTGAGCGCGGAGTGATTCAATATCCGGTAGAAGAAATTACGATTGCTGGCAACATGCGCGATATGTTTCAGCACATTGTGGCAATCGGCGCGGATACGCTGACACGTGGCACTAAACAAACAGGTTCAATTCTAATTGAAAGTATGACGGTAGCAGGCAGTTAGCAAAAGAGAGTAATAGTTAGCAAAAAGGGAAAGTTAGGAAGTCGAGTCCGGCTCTGGCAGCTTTATTGAACAAGTCAATAAAAAATTGAATGGACAATTTAAGCAGCGGGTAAGACTTCTTAACTTAATAAGAAATTAAAAAATAGAGGAGACAATGAATGAATAATAAGGACAATGTTTATGCTGGTGGCGGCAATCTGGCCAGCACCGATGTTAATCAAGAAAATCGCCTGCTGACCAAACAAGATTACAAAACACTGTCGTTAGCTGCGCTTGGTGGCGCATTAGAGTTTTACGACTTTATTATTTTCGTGTTTTTTGCTACGGTGATTGGTAAATTATTCTTCCCGCCATCTGTGCCTGAATGGCTGCGTCAATTACAGACTTTTGGGATTTTTGCGGCAGGTTATCTGGCGCGTCCCTTGGGTGGCATCATCATGGCGCACTTTGGCGATCTGCTAGGGCGCAAAAGGATGTTTACTTTATCCATCTTATTGATGTCGGTACCCACGCTGATGATGGGTTTGCTGCCGACTTATCAGACTATCGGTATTTTTGCACCAATCGCCTTGTTGATACTGCGTATTTTGCAAGGTGCTGCCGTAGGTGGTGAAGTGCCTGGTGCATGGGTCTTTGTATCTGAACACGTGCCAGCTAAAAACGTAGGTTACGCTTGCGGCACGCTGACTGCAGGTCTGACTAGCGGTATCTTGTTAGGATCATTGGTTGCAACCGCGATGAATACGATTTTTACGCCAGTGGAGTTGACTGACTGGGCTTGGCGTTTGCCATTTTTGTTAGGTGGGATATTTGGCATCGCTGCTATGTATTTACGTCGGTGGTTGCATGAGACACCGGTATTTGCAGAATTACAAAAGCGTAAAGCTCTGGCTGCTGAGATGCCGCTCAAAACCGTATTGCGCGATCATCGCGGCGCGGTTGCTGTGTCCATGCTGTTGACCTGGATGTTGTCGGCTGCGATTGTGGTGGTGATTTTGATGACACCAACTTTTCTTCAAAAAATCTATGGTTTTGATGGACGCACGGCATTAATGGCAAACAGCGTTGCAACTTTGTGTTTGACCGCTGGCTGTGTAGTTGCCGGATTGTTGTCTGATAAATTCGGCGCTAAACGTATATTGTTTTTGGGCGATTTATTTCTGCTGATCTGTACTTATTTTCTGTTCACAACAATTAAGACCAATCCAGAAATGCTATTGCCGCTGTATGCCTTAACCGGTTTTGCGGTTGGTGTCGTGGGCGCTGTTCCATTTGTGTTGGTCAATGCTTTTCCGGCGCAGGTTCGGTTCTCAGGACTGTCATTTTCATACAATGTGGCATATGCAATATTCGGTGGTTTGACGCCAATTGTTGTGACCTTATTGCTGAAAGATAATCCACTTGCACCAGCTTATTATGTAATGGGCGTTTGTGTGATCGGTATGCTGACAGCGATGTTTGTTCGGGATCGTAGCGCAATCAAATAAATCTGATTGGCAGGAATGATCAAACGAAGATGGACGTAAAAAGGGAGGACTAAGTCCTCCTTTTTATTTGCTAATTTATTTATTGAATCGTTTGCTGAATTACTCGCTGAACTACTTGCCTATTTAAGATGCTATAGGTTTGCTGCAAGTTTATTGCGGGCACGGACAATCGCTGCTTTTACCTGATTAGGTGCAGTGCCGCCGATATGGTCACGTGCGGCGACGGAGCCCTCCAGCGTCAATACGGCAAACACATCCGCTCCGATCAGACTTGAGAAAGCACGTAACTCACCCAGACTCATATCACTTAGATCGCAGCCTTTATCTACACATGTTTTGACTGCATGCGCTACAGCCTCATGCGCATCGCGGAAAGGCAAGCCACGCTTGACCAGATAATCTGCCAGGTCGGTCGCTGTTGCATAACCTTGCAATGCCGCAGCACGCATTGCGTCTGGCTTCACAGTAATGCCGCCTGCCATATCGGCAAAAATACGCAAGGTGTCAGTGATGGTATCTACCGTATCAAATAGCGGCTCTTTATCTTCCTGATTATCTTTGTTGTAGGCCAGTGGCTGACCTTTCATCAAGGTGAGCAAGGCGATTAAATGACCATTGACGCGACCCGTTTTGCCACGTGCCAGTTCTGGCACATCAGGATTTTTCTTTTGCGGCATGATCGATGAGCCTGTGCAGAAGCGATCTGCAATATCGATAAAGCCGACCCGCGGACTCATCCAGATTACTAGCTCTTCTGACATACGAGAGATATGCGTCATGATCAGCGCCGCCGCTGCGCAAAATTCAATCGCAAAATCACGATCAGATACTGCATCCAGCGAGTTGTGGCATACATCATCAAAACCCAGTGTTTTTGCGACACGTTCACGGTCAATCGGGAAGGTCGTACCAGCCAGTGCAGCAGCGCCCAGCGGCAAACGATTGACGCGTTTACGGCAATCCACCATACGCTCGGCATCACGGCTGAACATTTCTACATACGCCAGAATATGGTGACCAAACGTGATCGGTTGTGCGACTTGCATATGGGTAAAGCCCGGCAAAATCGTTTCCGCATTATTTTCTGCCAGATCCAGCAGAGCAGAGCGCAAATCACCGAGTAAGCCAACGATATTATCAATCGCAGCGCGCACATATAAACGGATGTCAGTAGCGACCTGATCATTGCGCGAGCGACCGGTGTGCAGACGTTTGCCGGCATCGCCGACTAATTCGGTCAGCCGCTTTTCAATATTCAGGTGGACATCTTCCAGATCAAGCAACCACACAAAAGTACCGGCGTCGATCTCAGATTTTATTTGTGCCAGACCACGTTGGATATCGGCATAATCTTGTGCAGTGATAATGTTTTGTGCTGATAACATCTCCGCATGTGCCAGCGAACCTTGGATATCAAAAGCGGCCATGCGATTATCAAAAAAGACCGAGGCAGTGTAACGTTTGACCAGATCAGATACCGGTTCGGAGAAACGGGCAGACCATGCCTCGCTTTTTTTAGAGAATTGTGATGTCATAGCTAACTTTGTAAGGCGAATAATAGGATGATGCGGATAGCGCTTGAGTGTGAAGTTTTAGAAGTGCCAACGACATTAAGCCGAAGTATAAAGTGAACCATGCTCAAAAACGCTGAATTCCCCGATTATAAAACACCCACGACCTGTTTCCCTTTATGACCAAGCAAACAAATCGTACTCCCACGGATTTATTGATTCCCGATTACTGCAATACCGGCGTAATTTCGCGGGTGCTGATCGCTGTCAATGTTCTGGTATTGTTGACTTTGTTGGCGCGTGGACAAGGCTGGTTATTTAATTTTCAAGAGTTTGCAGAAAGTGCGATGTTGATCGAAATGATCAGTTTACTATCACTTTTTGCTTTGTGCGGTATCCGGCGTCTGGCGGAGCGCGACGGCTCGCCAGCATGGTTGCAAAGACTGCTATGTGGCATTGTACCTGCCTTGATTGCGATGCTTTTATTATCGACCCTGAGCGGTTTTGAGTGGTTTACCCTGACTTATCCCCGATTGTCCAAAGCCTATGTCGCTTTCATTTGTTTCTTATTCGGGATCGCTTTACAACACTATTTTGAATTACGTAGTAAGGCATTTTCGCCAGCCTTGGGCGAGGCTCGCTTGCAGGCTTTACAGGCCCGAATCCGGCCACATTTTTTATTCAATAGTCTCAATGCAGTTTTATCGCTGATTCGCACTGAACCCCGTCGAGCAGAAACTGCGCTGGAGGATTTGGCGGATCTGTTCCGCGTACTGATGCGTGATACCCGCGATATTACGACTTTGCAGGAAGAAATTAACCTCTGTCAGCAATATCTGTCGATAGAAAAAATTCGCTTGGGCGATCGTCTTCAGGTTGAATGGAGCATCATCAATCTGACCCCACAAGAACTACGCGATATACATATTGCTAGCCTGTTACTACAGCCTTTGCTAGAAAATGCTGTGCATTACGGTATAGAACCATCACAAACGGCGGCAAGCATTAGTGTACGTATCCAGCGTAGTCTGGATAAAATCGAGATCCGCATCAGCAATCCTTTTCATGCAGGCGTCAAAGTGTTAGGTGGTAACCACATGGCATTAGAAAACATACGCCAGCGCCTGGCCTTGCTTTATGATATTGAAGCGCAAATGAGTGATCAGATTGTCGATGGCATTTTTGTTTTGCAATTACATTTCCCTCTGAAAAAATGAGTAGTCCCAACATATTTATTGTCGATGATGAGGCGCCCGCCAGACAGCGTCTGACGACGCTTTTGGACGACATCCAGCCAGAGTGTCCGAATAATCTAGTGGGTGAGGCTAGTGACGCACAATCTGCTTTAGAGGGTATTTTGGTGCAGCGGCCTGATATTGTTTTACTCGATGTGCAAATGCCCGGCATGACGGGTCTGGAGCTGGCGCAGCACTTGCAAACGCTGTCGCAACAGCAGACAACGCCAGTACCGACGATTATTTTTGTGACGGCGTATGACGACTATGCACTTAAAGCGTTTGAAGTGCACGCGATCGATTATCTGCTGAAGCCAGTGCGTGCCAGTCGCTTGGCAGAAGCCATCAACCGCGCCGGACTGATCCACGCTCGCTCCAAACAAGCCGTTCCGGCACCTGACGCTCAAGATATCCTGCCGGTAGCGCCGCTGCTGCCCAACAGACGACAGTCTTTTTCTATATTTGAGCGCAACCGGGTTTTGTTGATTCCTGTCGCTGATGTTTTGTACTTGAAAGCAGAACAAAAATATCTGACGCTGCACACCAAAACGCGTAATTATCTGCTGGAGGAATCACTCACCTCGATCGAACATGAAATGGCTGACGTCTTTGTCAGAGCACACAGAAATGCGTTGGTCGCACGCAATGCCATCATCGGCGTCGAACGCGCATTATTTATGTTTGATGCCGATAGCGATCACGAAAAAGTCACCGAATCCTGGCAAGTCATTTTGCGCGACTGCACAGAGCGCCTGCCGATATCGCGCCGGCAATGGCCTGTGATTAAGGCTTTGGTGCGGTAAATTATTTTGTATTTGTTATAAAGATTTTTGGAAATTTTTACCGGATGTTTCAATGTCTATATTCCAGAATTAAGGAGTTCCCAAATGGAGGAATATATTTTATTCATGTATAACGATGCTGTTGATGTCGTTGCCGCAGCGGATGGTGCACTTTGGGGGCGATATTTTCAGCAGCTAGAAACAACCGGGAAATTTAACGGTGGCAGCTCGGTCGGAGGAGGACTTTTTCTGAATAAACATGGGACAGAAAAAGTGTCTCATTCTGATGTCACTGGATTTGTCCGCGTGAATGCCAAAAATCTGGAAGACGCGCAACAATTTTTGCGCGGCAACCCTGTGTATGAAGCCGGTGGAACGGTTGAAATCCGCCACCTGCCGCGAGATTTATAAATTCCGTCTTGGCGTTAGTCCACTACTGAGGCGTTCAGCATTTGTCAAAAACTCGCCGCCAGCATCGTTTGCAATTGCTCAGAACTGCAATAGCCGACGTCAATAGCAGCACATCCGTGCCAGTCCGCAAATTCTTGGACGACTTTGGCGATATCGTTTGCCAGCGCTTGGCTGATGCGGACGTCGGCTTCTAGATGCAATGCTTTGATTTCGAAGCGGCCTTCCTTGCGATGGGCTTTGGCGTCCATCCTTCCGATCAGTGCACCATTGCGTAATATTGGCAAGGTGAAGTAGCCATATTGCCGCTTGGGTGCTGGTGTGTAGCATTCTAGTTTGTAGTCAAAGTCGAATAAGTCGATTGCCCGTTTTCTATCCCACACCACGGGATCAAACGGCGACAAAATCCGGGTGTTGGTAGCTTTCAGTTTGCCTGCCGCCGCCTGCTCAAGCAGACTGGCGTGGTCGGAATGGACGTAGACGATCTGATCCCAGCCAGTCACGGTGGCTTTGAGTAGCAAACCTTGCTGCGCTAAGGTCTCTGGTTGAATACGGGTATCCAGTTTTCCCATGCGAAAATAATCGGCGACCCAACTTGCTTTAGCCATGCCCAGTGCTCGCACAGCCTGTAATACCTGTTGTTGCTGGCAAGCGAGTTGTGGTTGCAGATGCTGTTGGTCCTGCCAACTGGGATGCACACGCTCACGCAGGTCGTAAATCCGCTGGAAATTGTGGCGTTTGGCAACCATCACCTCGCCCAAGGTGAACAAGACTTCGAGCGCGCGCTTTTCTGGTTTCCATTCCCACCAGCCACCGGCTTTGCCATCAGTACGTTCAAAGTCCGCTGAGCGGGTTGCACCATGTTTTTTGATATGGCGCTTGACCTTATTGACTTGCTCCTGATTGTCACTCAGCCATTGATGATTGTATTTCCAGCCCAATTTGCCCGGCGCTACCATCTGATGCCGGTACCAGCCGTAATCCTCTATTGGTAAAAAGCAGGCCTCGTGCGACCAGTATTCAAAAATCTGACCTTCCTCTAGTAACTCATCTAACCAGGTTTGCGGATAAGACCCGAGACGACTCCAGAGCACCAGATACGGACTGCGTGCAACCACGCTGATGGTGTCGATTTGCAGCGCTGCCATTTGACGAATTTGTGCCAGCACATCTTGTTTGCTGGCTTTTTTTCTTGGAGATTGAAGTAATCCTTGCGCTGCTAGATGTAGCGCACGGGCGGATTGCAAGCTGAGGTTGGGAAGACTGGGTAAATTGCGAAGACTGTGGAGGCTAGGAATATTGGCGGAACTTGGAGGGCTGCTCATAAAATTCTTAACACTTTTCAGCGCTCCCTTAGGTGTTTTCCGGTGTTTGATTAATTTAGTTTAAATATATACTGATGGAGGGTATATTTTATTGTCCGTGTAATCATTGGACAGTAAGGCATATTTTAATAAATTATAGGGGGAGTATGCTAAATCTATGCATAATTTAACTTGTGCAGATAACAAAAAGCAAGTGAACTTTTCTATCGCCCGCACAAGTTTTATCCAGCTGAATTAAAAATGCTTCAAACCGATTGCTGCTTTGACTTCATCGGTGGTTCTGGCGGCAACTTCACGCGCTCGCTCGGTACCTTGTTTGAGCATCTGCAACACTTGCCCGCGATCTTTGGCGAACTCTTCACGGCGGGCGCGGATGGGGGTGAGCAAATCTTGCAAAACGCCTTCTAATCGTGCCTTGACTTTGCTGTCGCCCAAACCGCCACTAACATAGTGATCTTTCATTTCTTGCAGGGCGATTTTGTCAATATCAAATGCATCCAGATAGATGAAAGCAACATTACCTTCCAGATGACCAGGATCATCTACACGCAAATGCAGAGGGTCGGTGTAGACATTTTTGACCGCAGCCTTGATCTCTGCAGGTGTTGCACCGAGATTGATGGTGTTGCCGAGGGATTTACTCATTTTGGCTTTGCCGTCGATACCAGGTAAGCGACCAATCTCAGGTACCAGCGCCTGACATTCAACCAGAATGTCCTTTTTAGCCAGACGGTTGAAGCGGCGCACGATTTCGTTGGTTTGCTCAATCATCGGAATCTGATCCTCGCCGACCGGTACCAGACTGGCTTTAAACGCGGTGATATCCGCAGCCTGACTGACTGGGTAGGTCAGGAAGCCGGCTGGGATATCGCGTTCAAAATTACGTAATACGATTTCCTGTTTGATCGTTGGATTACGTTCCAGACGCGCGACCGTGACCAGATTTAAGTAGTAGAAAGTCAGTTCAGTTAATTCAGGAATTTGTGACTGAATAAATATGGTCGACTTCGCCGGATCAATCCCGACCGCCAGATAATCCAGCGCGACTTCCAGCACGTTGTTATGGACTTTAGCGGGATCATCCATGTTATCAGTGAGGGCTTGGGCGTCGGCCAGCATGATGTATTGCTGATATTCATGCTGATACTTAACCCGATTGCGCAGGCTGCCGACAAAGTGGCCGAGATGCAATGGACCGGTAGGGCGGTCACCAGTCAGAATCAGATGTTGTTTACCTGCTTCCGGCACGCTATTGCTGGCACGAGGGGCGGTTGACGTAATGTCGGAGTTTGCGGCGGATGTTGCGTTGGGTGCTGCAGTTGTAATGGTATCGCTCATAGTGTGCTCTGTTTGTTCTGTACTGTAATTTGCTCGGTTTTATGGAGATTTGTCGTTGCTAGCCCCTGCTATTTTTGCGTATTTTCGGAAATATTAGTCATTTCGCTTTCAATAACATTTATTAGGTCCGTAGTGTTTTTTAATGCCTTCAATGTCGAGAGCACCGATTTTTATGTTGAATCTGCGCATAAAAAATGCCGCGCAGTGAGGCGGCATGACAATAGACTGCGTGCTGTGTTGCGTCATGATGCCGCCAGCCCTAATATTTTGTCAAGTTAGCTCGGAATTTCATCTGTTATATTGCTTCTTCTGTATCTTTCTCTCTGGCTGATTGCGTTCGTACTTTCCATGATTTTCACCCCTGTTTTTGAGTGAAGTTTGAATCCCAAGTGGCGAGAGCTGCGTGATAAAATTCGGCACCATTTCACTGAAGGTCAGTCTTGAACAAATTTGATCCCACCAATCATCCTGCCAAATTAGTTATCGCCTCGCGTGAGAGTCGCCTCGCCATGTGGCAGGCAGAACATGTGCGCGACCGCTTGGCGGTACTTTATCCCGATTGCATTATCGAGATTCTAGGTATGACGACGCGTGGTGACCAGATTCTTGACAGAGCTTTATCCAAGGTCGGTGGCAAGGGGTTGTTTGTGAAGGAGCTCGAAGTGGCGATGGCAGAGGGACGTGCGGATTTGGCGGTACATTCGCTGAAAGACGTGCCTATGGATTTGCCTGAGGGTTTTGCGTTGGCGGCAGTATTGGAGAGAGAAGATCCACGTGATGCGTTTGTGTCAAATGACTATGCCGGATTGGATACTTTGCCCGACGGCGCGGTCGTTGGTACCAGCAGCTTGCGTCGTCAGGCTTTGATTGCGGCTCGGTTCCCGCATTTGATTATTCGTCCTTTACGCGGCAACCTGGATACCCGTTTGCGCAAGCTGGACAACGGTGAATATGCAGCAATTATTCTGGCAGCAGCAGGTTTAAAACGATTGGGTGTGCCGGGCAGAATCCGTCATTTTTTGGAGCCGGAACATAGCTTGCCAGCAGCGGGGCAGGGCGCGATGGCAATCGAAGTACCAGATGACAGACCAGAGTTAATGACATGGTTAGCACCTTTAAATCACGATTTAACTGCCCAGGCAGTGAGCGCTGAGCGGACTGTTTCTAAAGCTTTTGGCGGTAGCTGCCAGGTGCCATTAGCCGCGTTTGCGACGATAAGCGATGGCGTCATGCACTTGCGTGCCATGATAGGGATGCCAGATGGCAGCAGGATTGCCAGTGCCGCTGTCAGTGGCGCAGTCAGTAGCATAGAAACTGCCCAGCTATTAGGCGCGCAAGTGGCGCAAGCCTTGTCGGCACAAGATGCGGAGGCTATCTTGGCGGCTTGCAAGGAGGAGTCTACGGCAGACTCTTCTACGAAAAGCCAGTGAGATTGATCAGCAAATTAAACAGTAGAGCGAGGCAATTGTATGTACGATATGCCTGATATGCCAGTCATTGTCACCCGTCCTATTCGCTCTCTAAGCCCGATAATTCCAATAAGCCTGATAAGCCAAGCAGAGTCTTTGTCGCAACGAGTTACGGCGATGGGGCGGACTGTGGTGCGTTTTCCTTTGCTGGAGATTCACCCCTTAACGGATTACAGCGCTTTCGATCGTCTGTTGGTCGATTTGTCGGCTTACGCTCTGGTGGCTTTCGTCAGCCCCAATGCAATTCAGGCGACGTTTGTCCGTTTAAAAAACAACTGGTCTGCCCAAATACCAATTGCCGTGATGGGTGCCGGGAGTCTGGCCGCATTAGATGAGCTTGGCATCACGACTGCCAACACCACAATTTATTATCCCCACAACCCGGATCGTACTGACTCTGAGACTTTATTGGACGAATTGGATATCGATGCCCTGCGCCATAAAAAAGTTTTAATTATCAGAGGTGAGACCGGACGCGAATTATTGGCCGATGCTCTGCGATCAAAGGGGATTGATGTAACCCAAATTGCAGCGTATCGCCGTACGGCACCCGAATTTACATCGTTGCGACAAGATCAGCTTGGCAGACTTTTGCAAACGCAAAATCAATGGGTTATCACTAGCTCTGAGGCATTGCAAACTTTGCTGTCCTGGACTAAACAGTTAGAGCAGCAGCCTGGTTTTCATGGAATCGTGGCAAAATTGCAACAACAGCATTTGATACTGCCACATGCCCGTATCGCAGAAACTGCAAAGAATTGTGGTTTCCAATCAATTACTCTCACAGGTTCTGGCGACGAACACCTGCTTGTCGCGTTACAATCTCGTCTATGAATGATCAGCAATCACCATCCGACACTATATCGATGAACAAATCGACAGAACTCCCTGTAACTCAGGTATCACCTCCCGCATCGTCAGAACCGGCAAAAGCGCCTGGTCCAGTGTTTTCGCAACCTGCTTATGTGTTATCCGGCGTATTGGCGATTTTGCTGGCTGCCAACTGGTGGACTTCACAAAATCAGATAAACAACTTGCGCGAAGAGGTTGCTAAGCGTTTGCAAGTCGCGGAGAGTACGACCAGCGAAACTAAAGTACTTGCAAAAACGGTACAAGAGTCCGCCAAGGAAATCCAGGCCAAAGTGACGCTGCTGGAGGGCAAGCAGGTTGAGGCACAAGGTCAGCAATTAGCGCTGGATCAACTGTATCAAGACTTATCTAAAAATCGTGACGAATGGGCATTGGCAGAAATCGAGCAGGTACTCTCGACGGCTAGCCAGCAATTACAATTGGCCGGTAATGTCCAAGGTGCTTTAATCGCTTTGCAAAATGCAGATAGCCGCCTGGCTAAATCGGACAAACCGCAATTTATTAATATCCGCCGTGCGATTGCCAAAGATACCGATAAGCTGAAGTCTTTGCCGATTCTCGATTTGACAGGCATCGCTTTGCGTCTGGATAGTGTCATCGCGCAAGTTGATCATATTCCATTGTGGGCAGATGAAAAATCAGTTGTTTCTGCGACACCACCAAAAGCACCTCTGCGAGTATTGCCAAAATCTCCTGTGCCGCTGTTGAAAAATGGTAAAAAAGTCGCTCCTGATGAAATTCCTGAAAATTCCTGGACGATGCGGGCAGAAGATGCCTGGCAAAGTTTTTCCAGCGAGATGTGGAACGAAGTTAAGCAACTCATCAGAGTCCGTAATGTTGAAACACCAGATGCGTTATTGCTGACACCATCGCAAAGCTACTTTGCCCGAGAAAATCTTAAGTTGCGGCTGTTAAATGCGCGACTAGCATTGTTGTCGCGTAATGAAAGTATGTTTCGCAATGATTTGATTGCCTCGCAAGATGCCATTACTAAATATTTTGATACACGAGCGAAGCAAACCCAATCAGTGCAAGCTTTATTGAGACAAGTACAGGGTAGTAATTTGTCGATAGAAATGCCCACATTGGCGGAGAGCTTGAATGCCGTTCGTAACTACAAAGTGAAGCCCTAAGGTTCAATAAGAATATGCGTCTTTTTATCCGGCTTCTGATTCTATTTGCCATGGCAGTTGGTCTTGCCGTAGGTGCTCGCTATAACCCCGGCAACGTAGTGCTGTTTTATCCGCCCTACAGAATAGATATCTCACTCAATTTTTTCTTATTCCTGACACTGGTTTTGTTTGTCGTGCTGTATCTGGTGATGCGCACCATTGTTACTACGCAAAAAATGCCGCGTAAGGTGGCAATGTATCGTCAAAGTAAGCGTGAACGGGATGGCAATAAGGCTTTAAGAGAATCATTAAAGGCTTTATTTGAAGGGCGCTTTGGCCATGCAGAAAAAGCAGCTCTGCGCGCTGTTGAACTGCCAGATAATGCCGCAGTTGCAGCATTAATTGCGGCCAGAGCAGCCCATCATATGGGCCAGTTCGAGCGCCGTGATTCCTGGTTCGCAAGTACCGAAGCCGACATGACTTATAAAACGGCTCGCTTAGTCACAATGACCGAGTTACTGGTTGATCAGCACAAAGCAGAACAAGCTCTTGACGCTGTTAAAGAGTTGCATGCAAGTGGCACACGTCATATCCAAGTACTGCGCTGGGCACTAAAAGCGAATCAGCAAGCTAAAAAGTGGCCAGAAGTATTAAAACTAGTAAGGACTCTGGACAAGCACCGCGCTTTGCATCCGGCTTTATCAAATCGTTTGCGTGAATTGGCGTATGAGGATTTGCTGACTGATCATGGACATGATGCAGAATCACTGCGTCGGGTTTGGTACGAAATCCCTGCCGATGACCGGAAAAATCGCTTCGTCGCGTTTACCGCAGCTAAATCGTTTAATGAACGGGGCTTGCATGAGGATGCGCGAGTGATCGTTGAAAAGACGGTCGCTGAAGAGTGGGATGACAGATTAATGCGGATTTATCGCGACGCTGCTGCAAGCGAAGGCTCAGTCGCTTTATTGGGACAGATTGAACACTGTGAGCGCTGGACTATACAGCGTCCAACAGATCCAGAGCTGGCCTTAACCTTAGGTACTCTTTGCCTTAAGCAAAAATTATGGGGTAAGGCGCAACGTCATATGGAACAGGCATTGTCTGATGCAACAGAGTCCCGAACCGTACGAGAATCTAATCTCAAGCTGGCACAATTGCACGAGGCTTTAGGGCAAGCTGATGATGCTGCGCAACATTATCGTCAATGCGCAATTGCTACTATGTTATAGCCAGAGCGTCCGTTGAAGATTGCGGACTGCTTGCTGAGCGTGAGTGACTAGCTAATTAGCTATCGAAGCGTCTATAAAAACGACTATAATCCACCCCGATTTACTTTTGACTTCTATTTTGAAAGAGCAATATGAGCTTAAATAACGTTCCTTCTGGCCGTGACTTGCCGAATGATTTCAATGTCATCATTGAAATCCCGATGAATGCCGATCCAATTAAATACGAAGTTGATAAAGACACAGGCGCGATTTTTGTTGATCGTTTTATGGGCACAGCAATGCATTACCCATGCAACTATGGCTATGTCCCGCAAACTATCGCTGGTGATGGCGATCCAGTTGACGTATTAGTGATTACACCATTTCCGCTGATTCCTGGCGTTGTAGTACGTTGCCGCGCAATTGGCGTATTAAAAATGACGGATGAAGCAGGTAACGACGCTAAAGTGTTAGCCGTGCCAGTCGATAAAATTTTGTCCATCTATTCCCACTGGCAGAAACCAGAAGACATGAACGAATTGCGTTTGCGTCAAATTCAGCATTTCTTTGAACACTACAAAGATTTGGAAAAAGGCAAATGGGTCAAGATCGAAGGATGGGGCGGCCCTGAAGATGCTAAAGCTGAAATCATGGAAGGCGTTGCTAATTTCAGCAAGGGCTAAGCATAATTTGATTGATATGCAGAATAATAAAATACGCTTGTTCTGCAAGTGAATCCGGTAAAAAAGGCACAGTTCAATGTGCCTTTTTTTATGTCGGTCTGATTTGAAGTTGTGGTAATCAATCTCAAAGTAAACGCCATATTCCGAGCTAGAAAAGGTGCAATTGTCGTTGTAGCGTTTGTACTCAAATCGCGATGTTGTTATTCCTCTGAACAGAGCACGCCGTCTATCTTCCTACGAACTAATAGTGATCCATTGGAAAATCTGAATTGATATACTCCCCCTATTTTTTATAATAAACGCAGTATTATCGAGAGAGTATATGGGCAATTAAAATATACTTACTGTGAGTATGGAGGATTGATGCTTTAGCTGAGCTTATTTCAACAGATATACGCCTACCAGCGCGAGTGCTATAAATACCGCTGCCCAGCTTAACCAGGAATTTTTATTTTCATCGCCAGCGTTTGGATCGTTATCCCCATTACTACCTATGCCCGCATTTTTTCGTTTGCGTTTAAGGCGCTGGTCTCTTTCTAATACTTTTTGTAAGGCTTGCGCCATTTCAGCCGCACTGCTATAGCGATGCTCAGGTAATTTTTGCATCGCTTTCATTACTATTGCGGAAAGACTGGTGGACACCTGGGGATTTAATTCGGATGGTGATTTTGCTTGTTTGTGTGCGATCTGATTAAGTAATTTGTCAATGTCGTTAGATTGAAACGGTTTTTGTTGCGTCAACATCTCATACATCACGGCACCTAGCGAGTACACATCGGTCAGTGCATTTACTTGCTGGCTCATAGCCTGTTCTGGTGACATATAGTTTGGCGTGCCGAGCACATTATTGTTGAATAAGGTTTGTGCTGGATTGTCAGGATTGGTCAGAATTCTATTCGGTGCGCGGGCAATCCCAAAATCAACTACTTTTGGTTGCTGATTCGGTAGGATAAAAATATTGGCAGGTTTGATATCCCGATGAATTACACCATTCTCATGGGCATACGCGAGTGCTTCGGCGATTTTATGAATAATATTAGCGGTCGCAATATTATCGAAATGTTTGCCGCTAGCGAGTAACTCACGCAGATCTTGACCTTGTAAAAACTCCATCGCAATAAATGTTGTGCCGCCTTCACTGGAGGCATCATAGATAGTCACAATATTGGGATGAGATAAGCGTCCGGCAGCGCGTGCTTCGTTAATGAATTGCTGTTCGCGTTGTTTTTTGTCTGCAATCCCGTGGCTAGTGCCAAGTATTTTGATTGCGACCGGGCGATCAATCACAGGATCATGTCCCAGAAAGACGGCACCATTTGACCCTTTGCCCAGCTTGTCTGTCAGATAGAAGCGCCCGACACGACGCGTTGGCAATCCTTGCTTAGACGCTGGGTGAGTTGAGGATAATGGAGTCATCTATACAGGATGCCTTGCTCAAGGAAGAATTTCAAGTCTTTCCTGCCACAGTTAATTTTTTAGATTTTTAAATGGAATCCGGTCATTCAGTTCATTAAAATAGTGCGCTATGCCATCGGTTTCGCGCTCCAGGAAATGTGCAACTGCGTCAAAAAATTCTGGCTGAACCAAATGATGTGCTGAGCAAGTTTTTTGGGGCAAAAACCCACGTGCCATTTTATGTTCACCTTGCGCACCGCCTTCAAAAACCTTAATTTTTTTTGCTATACAAAATTCTATTGCCTGATAGTACGCGGTCTCAAAATGCAGACAAGGTACATGTTCCAGGCAACCCCAATATCTGCCGTACAGCGTATCGTCGTCATGCACCAACAAAGAAGCTGCGATGGGTTTGCCGTTACGTTCTGCAAAAATGAGTCTCAAATTAGCGGGCATACTTGCGCCTATTCTCAGAAAAAAATCTAAGTTTAGATAGGGTGAGGAATGATGATCGGAGTAAGTGTGGTCATAGCAACGCTTAAAAAATATCCAGTCGTCTTTTGTCATATTTGGTCCTGCAACCTGGCGGAACTGGACGCCGGCCTCACTTACTTTACGTCGTTCGGCACGGATATTTTTACGCTTTTTTTGCTCCATTTGAGATAGAAAATCTTCAAAATCATAGTAATCCCGGTTGATCCAATGAAACTGAACGCCGCTCCTCAATAGAAAACCCGCAGCTTGTAGTAATTGAGCCTCTTCTATGGGAGGGAAGAGAATATGGGTAGATGAGTATTCTCCCGTTTTTTGAATATCCTTGAGAGCATTCAATAAAGCGATTTGTGTATGCACATCTCTTGCTAGCAGACGACCGCCAGTGACTGGCGTAAATGGAATCGCCGAGAGTAATTTGGGATAATAATGAAAGCCATTTCTCTGGTAGGCATCAGCCCAGGCCCAGTCAAATACATATTCACCGTAAGAATGCATTTTTTCATATAAAGGCATTGCGGCGACTAAGCTGTCGCCATCCCATAATGTTATATAACGCGGTTGCCAACCGGTATTGGCGCATGCCGATCCAGATTCGTGCAATGCGTGCAGAAATGCGTAAGATAAAAATGGATTACTAGTAGTTTGTAGGCTGAGCAAATGATTCCACTGCGCCTCGCCGACATCAGACAATGAAGTCACGATACGCGTGCGATAATGTGAACTTTCTTGAAGATCTTCTTGGATCCGGCCGTGCTGGTTTTCAGTCATGATGCTCGTGATATCCCTGTTCATTCAAACTCAACTTATTAGATTAATTTATTGAGACCTAGTTCTTCAGAATTATTTTCAAATTCTTTTAAATTTACTACAAGCCACTATGACAGTAAAAGTTGCAATAGCCCAGATGAACAGCGTTGTTGGCGATCTTGCTGGCAATGCCGCGCAAATTCTTGATTATGCTCAGCGCGCTGCTGCACAAGGTGCTGACATTGTCGTTACGCCAGAGCTCTCCTTGGTGGGGTATCCGCCAGAAGATTTGTTATTGCGTAGTGCATTTTACGCAAAAACGCGCGAGACCTTATTCGCTCTTGCAGAGAGCTTGAGGGTTTTAAAAGACATGCATGTTTTGATAGGACATCCTGCCGAAAATAACGGCGTGCGTTTGAATGCTGCATCCGTTTTATGCAACGGTGAGGTGATCGGTAGCTATTACAAACATGATTTGCCAAACGATATGGTATTCGATGAAAAACGGTATTTTTCATCCGGGCACGATGCCTTCGTGTTCGAAGTGAAGGGTATCAAGTTTGGTGTGAATATCTGTGAAGATACCTGGTTGCCTACTGCGCCGAAGATTGCAAAAAACGCCGGTGCAGAAGTGCTGTTAGTACCTAACGGATCGCCTTATCATATGAGTAAGCAGCATCAGCGGTTTGATGTGATGCGTGCTAATGTCACGTCGCAAGGTATGTCTTTGGTCTATGCCAATCTGGTAGGCGGACAAGATGAACTAATTTTTGATGGCAATTCATTTGTGATGAATCAGGCTGGCGAAGTGTGTGTACAGCTAAAACATTGTGAAGCCGATTTGCAGATTGTTGAATTTGATGGTGCGGCGCCCATAATGCCAATAGCGCCAATGCTAGCACCACAGGAGGCAATCAATGGCGCCAGTCCAGATGTACAGATAGATACACAGATAGAGGCGCAGGTCTATCAGGCATTAGTCTTAGGTGTGCGCGATTATGTCGGTAAGAATGGTTTTCCTAGTATTGTGTTGGGTTTGTCTGGTGGGGTGGATTCTGCGTTGGTCCTGGCAATTGCGGTTGACGCTTTGGGTGCTGATAAAGTCAGAGCAGTCATGATGCCGTCATCTTACACGGCTGACATATCCTGGCTAGATTCGCGCGAAATGGTGCAAGGTTTGGGTGTACGCTATGATGAAATTCCGATTAGCGCCTGTTTTAGCGCTTTTCGAGATACCTTAAGTCAGGAGTTTGCTGGTTTAGCAGAAGACACGACGGAAGAAAATATTCAAGCGCGGATTCGCGGCACCATTCTCATGGCTTTATCGAACAAATATGGCTCTATCGTCCTGACTACCGGCAATAAGAGTGAAATGGCAGTCGGTTATTGCACTTTATATGGCGATATGGCGGGTGGTTTTGCTGTGATTAAAGACATTGCCAAGACATTGGTATATCGTTTGTGTGCTTACCGTAATCGTTTATCACCTGTCATCCCTGAGCGTATATTGACCCGTCCGCCATCAGCCGAGTTACGACCTGACCAGACAGACCAGGATTCTTTGCCTCCTTACGAGGTACTGGATGGCATCATGCAGCGGTATATGGAAGAGAATCAAAGCAGAGCAGAGATTGTTGCTGCTGGTTATCGTGAAGAAGATGTTGAACGTATTACTCGTTTGATCAAAATTAACGAATATAAGCGTCGTCAGGCGCCAGTCGGTATACGTGTTACACATCGTGCATTTGGGCGTGACTGGCGTTATCCTATTACATCAAAATTCCGTGACTAAATAGTTAGAAAATAAAACAATAAAATCACATAAAATTTCAAGAGGACAACATGAAACAAATCACCGCAGTTATTAAACCGTTCAAATTAGACGAAGTGCGCGAAGCATTGGCCGATATCGGAGTTACAGGTCTAACCGTTACTGAAGTTAAAGGTTTTGGCCGTCAAAAAGGACATACCGAGTTATACCGTGGCGCTGAGTATGTTGTAGATTTCTTGCCCAAAATCAAGATTGAGGTTGTAGTTGATGATAATATCTGCGATAACATCGTTGATGCCATCATTAAAGCAGCGCATACAGGCAAAATTGGCGATGGCAAAATTTTTGTACAAAATGTCGAGCAGGTGATACGTATCCGTACAGGTGAAACCGGCTCTGATGCTGTTTAAATTGGATTAAACAGGTAAATCATGCAAACTTTACGTCGTTATTTCTCCTTGTCGCTGCTCGCGGCTCTCTCTGCCATCGTATTACCTGCTTCAGCTGATCAGGGTATTACGGATCAAAAAATCATACTAGGTCAATCGGCTGCTTTTACTGGTCCTGCTGCACAACTAGGCATCCAATTGCACGCCGGTGCCAAGGCTTATTTTGATCAGGTCAATGCTGCTGGTGGTGTGCACGGGCGCAAAATTGAAATCATCAAAATGGATGATAAATATGAGGCCGATTTAGCCGCTGCTAATACTAAAAAACTCATCGAAAATGAGGATGTATTCGCCTTATTTGGCTATGTTGGTACGCCTACCAGTAACGCAGCTTTGCCCATTTTTACGCAAGCTAAAGTTCCTTTCTTCGCTCCTTTTACTGGCGCACAGTCGCTGCGCGAACCCTTAAATCGTCAGATATTTAATATTCGTGGAAGTTACTTTGATGAGACTGAGCATTTGGTCGAGCGATTAGTCAGAACCGGTCTTAAAAATATCGCTGTCTTTTATCAGAACGATGCTTATGGAAAGGCTGGTTTAGCTGGTGTAGAACGTGCGTTGAAAAAAATGAACGTGCAAATGGTAGAAACCGCGACCGTAGAACGTAATAGCACCGACGTGAGTAAGGCGATTGCTAAGATTTTGCCGAAACGTCCGGATGTAATTATTCAGATTAGTGCTTATTCCTCATGCGCGGCATACATCAAAGGAATGCGCAAAGAAGGATATAACGGACAGTTTTATAACGTATCTTTTGTCGGTAGCCAGGCCTTGGCAGATGCTTTAGGTACGGATGGCCCTGGTACCGTGATTTCGCAAGTAGTTCCATTCCCTTGGAAAGCATCAACGCCCGTGGTAAATGAATACACCAAAGTCATGCAAAAAGCGGGCATTAAGGATTTGAATTTTTCCAGTCTGGAGGGATTTATTGCCGCCAAAGTATTTGTCGAGGGCTTACGCCGTGCAGGTCGTAGTTTGTCGCGTGAGAAATTGATCTCCTCCTTAGAGACAATTAATACGAGCAATTATGATGTTGGCGGATTTGATGTGAATTTTTCGCCAACTAGTCACAACGGATCAAAATACGTTGATATGACTGTAATCACTAAAGAGGGCAAATTCTTGAATTAAAATTCTCGGGTTGAAATTTGAGTAATCCAGATCTGAACAGCTGAGATTGGAGCAACTAAGATTTGAGCAATACGATCAATGCGCCAGAGCCACCGTCTGCAGCGGTGGCTTGGCTAAATGCAAGTACTTCATCTTTTTGTATCAACCAGTTTTTTACTTTATTCTTTAACACAGGTTCTTTGTTGATTGAACCTAACCCCTTGCCATGAATAATCCTCACGCAGCGATGTTCGTTGCGCTGGCATTTCCGCAAAAATTCGCCCAAACTTTCTCTCGCCTGATCGCGCCGCAAACCGTGCAAATCTAGTTGCGCTTGTATAGTCCAATGACCAATACGTAATTTTTTGACGACATCACTGCCAACACCTGCGCGGGTATAACTTAGGCCATCATCGGTGGCTAGCAAGGTGATGGCGTCAAATTCATCCGATATGGATTCTTGTAATGCAGCACGTTCATCTGCAATATGCTGGAATGGAATCGGTTGCGGGCGTGCCGCTTGAACTATGTGTTTGGGCACCGTTTTGAGTGGCGCCACTTCACCTATGCTATTGCGGAAAATGTTGGCTTCCAGCTTCGCTTGTTTCTCTCGTTTGCTGCGCTCGGCTTCTTCCAACAGGCGAACTTCCTCCTGCTGTTTTAATTGCTGACCTAAGTTTTTCAGATCAGCAAAATTTTTTAAGGAGCTGGGCATAAGCAAGGATTAAAAGAGCCAACAGGCTGAGAAAGGATTTTAAATTACAAATTAATCTTCGAGATAGCGCTGTGCATCTAAGGCTGCCATACAACCCGTACCCGCACTAGTGATTGCTTGGCGATAGATATGATCTTGCACGTCGCCAGCGGCAAATACACCTGGGATGCTAGTAGCTGTCGCCATACCTTCAAGGCCTGTTTTAGTCTTGATATAGCCATTATGCATATCGAGTTGACCTTCGAAGATGCTGGTATTAGGTTTGTGACCAATGGCGATGAAGACACCATGCAGGGTGACATCGCTAACATTGCCGTCAATACTGGATTTGATTTTAATGCCAGTCACGCCAGAGCTATCTCCTACTACTTCATCTAGTGTGTGATTCCATTTAACTTCGATTTTACCTTCGGCTACTTTTGCCATCAGTCGATCAATCAAAATAGCTTCTGCGCGGAATTTGTCACGACGATGTACGACAGTCACTTTACTGGCGATATTAGATAAATACAGCGCTTCTTCTACCGCAGTATTGCCACCACCAACTACCGCAACCTCTTTGCCACGGTAGAAAAAGCCATCACAGGTCGCGCAAGCAGATACGCCTTTACCCATAAAACTTTCTTCAGAAGGTAAGCCGAGATATTGTGCTGATGCGCCAGTAGCAATAATCAGTGAATCGCAGGTATATTCAGCCTGGTCACCGATCAAGCGGATCGGCTTTTCAGTCAATTTGGCGGTGTGGATATAGTCGAAAATAATTTCAGTATTAAAACGTTCTGCATGCTGTTGAAAGCGTTGCATTAATTCTGGCCCTTGCACACCCATAGGGTCTGCTGGCCAGTTCTCGACATCCGTTGTGGTCATTAATTGACCGCCTTGCTCTACACCAGTAATTAATACTGGTTTTAAATTGGCACGTGCCGCGTACACAGCCGCAGAGTAGCCAGCAGGGCCAGAGCCGAGTATCAATACGTGTGCATGTTTTGGAGTGGTAGTTGACATAAGCTGACCCGAGAGAAAATAAATTGAATGATGATGGCAATCGGCATAGTTGATGCTATTTAAATTGCCTTAAGAGGCTATAAACTAAGCTGCAGATTGCGACGGAACAGCAAATTTCAATCATATTTGCTGGCGTAGTATTAGCTGATGAATATTAGCTAACTATCAGCCAGCGACTATCTAATTTATCAGTTGACTTTAGTATTTAACTTTCCTACTTAGCTTCTTACCTATCCGTCACGAATAAGTCTTACTTTACCTAGGCAAGATTATAGACGAATAAGCGTTTTTGATTGAATAGCCAGCCGATTGCTTGATTTGCCCTGAGTCGGCACGGTTCTATGATGATGCCTGATTGGCGGCACTTGTCATACATGCTATCTTATGAGTGTTTAATATGTGTTGAATGTATGTTTGACTTGATTGATTTTGATTGAACTTGATTGTAATGGGCTGCTGATTCTGCACTATGACTATTTCCAATAATGAAGCCTATACCCGCAACCGCGATAAAACGCCGGCGCCGCCGTTACCAAATCGGCTAGTAATTTTGCTTATCGAAGCACGCTGGATACTCTTTGCGGCGCTTTGTATTTATCTGATTTTAATTTTATTCACTTACGCCAAACTTGATCCCGCCTGGTCGCACGCCAGTGTTGTTCCGAAAATCCACAATATCGGCGGCAAAGTGGGAGCCTGGGTTGCAGATTTATTTCTATACATCTTTGGCTTATCTGCCTGGTGGTGGAGCGTTGTTCTATGCCGTTTGGTTTGGAAGGATTATCGCCAGCTAACGAATCGTCTGGCAGTCAATGCAGAACAAGACGCTGAACATAGTTATGAAAAATTTATACAGGCAGGCGGATTTTTTCTGCTTATGGCTGGCAGTATGGGAATCGAGTACCTGCGACTGTATTCAATCAAGGCACAATTGCCACGAGCTCCAGGAGGAGTGCTGGGTGAATTGATCGGCAACGCTAGCTTTGCGGCCTTTGGTTTTACCGGATCGACTCTGCTATTGCTCTTATTATTTGCGCTGGGTATCAGCTTATATTTTCATGTCTCCTGGTTGCAGATTGCGGAGAAAATTGGTACTGCTTTAGAAGCGGTCTTTGTTTTTATTGGTAACAAGTATGCCGCGCGTGAAGATCGTAAGGTCGGGCAAACGGCCGCCGTTAAACGTGAAGAAGTTGTCATCGTCGAAAGAGCCAAGATTATTGAGGCACCACCAATACGCATAGAACCACAAGTCGTCAGCGTACAAAAATCTGAACGGGTAGAGAAGGAGCGTCAGGTATCACTGTTTAGCGATATGTTAGACAGCAAATTACCGCCACTGTCGTTGTTGGATGATGCACCGCCGACGCAAGAAACCGTCAGTATAGAAACGCTGGAATTTACCAGCCGTTTAATTGAGAAAAAACTGTCGGACTTTGGTGTTGACGCCAAAGTCGTTGCGGCCTATCCGGGGCCAGTGATTACCCGTTACGAAATTGATCCCGCAACAGGTGTTAAAGGTAGCCAGATTGTTGGCTTGGCGCGTGATCTTGCCCGATCCTTATCTCTGACGTCGATCCGAGTAGTTGAGACCATTCCCGGCAAAAATTATATGGGTTTGGAACTGCCAAACCCTAAGCGCCAAATCGTACGTTTGACCGAAATTCTTGGCTCCAAAGTGTACAACGACAGTGCATCCAGTTTGACGGTCGCGCTGGGTAAAGATATCGGTGGTAATGCCATAGTTGCTGATCTTGCCAAGATGCCGCATTTGCTGGTGGCAGGTACGACTGGTTCCGGTAAGTCGGTCGGTATTAACGCTACGATTTTATCGTTGTTATACAAATCAGATCCGAATGATGTGCGTATGATTTTGATCGATCCTAAGATGTTGGAAATGTCTGTGTATGAAGGTATCCCGCATCTGTTAGCACCGGTAGTAACAGATATGCGTCAGGCTGGACATGCCTTGAACTGGGCGGTTGCAGAGATGGAGCGGCGTTACAAATTAATGTCAAAAATGGGTGTGCGTAATCTGGCCGGTTACAACATCAAAATTGCTGAGGCAGCCAAGCGCGAAGAGTTTATTCCTAATCCGTTTAGCTTAACGCCAGATGCTCCAGAGCCTTTAGAAAAATTACCGACCATTGTCATCATCATCGATGAATTAGCTGATCTGATGATGGTCGTTGGTAAAAAAGTTGAGGAGTTAATTGCCCGTATTGCCCAAAAAGCCCGTGCTGCTGGTTTGCATTTGATTTTAGCCACGCAGCGCCCCTCAGTGGATGTAATTACCGGTTTGATTAAGGCGAATATTCCTACCCGTATCGCGTTCCAGGTGAGTAGCAAAATTGACTCGCGTACGATTCTTGACCAGATGGGGGCAGAGGCATTGCTGGGCATGGGCGATATGCTGTATATGCCGCCCGGCACTGGTTTGCCAATACGCGTCCACGGCGCTTTTGTTTCTGATGACGAAGTGCATCGTGTGGTAACGCATTTGAAAGCGCAAGGGGAACCAAACTACATTGAAGGCATCCTAGAGGGAGGCGTGCTGGAAGAGGGTGGCGAAGTAGGTGCTCCACCAGGTGAGGGCGGTGGTGAGGCCGATGCTCTGTATGATCAGGCGGTCGCGATCGTACTCAAGAATCGTCGTGCTTCTATTTCTTTGGTGCAAAGGCATTTACGCATAGGCTACAATCGCGCCGCCCGCTTGCTAGAGCAGATGGAAACCAGCGGCGTAGTATCCACCATGCAGTCAAATGGTAATCGTGAAATTTTGGTGCCGGCGGGGAATGCCGAATAAATATCTGGACTTCAGCCGATTCGACCGCAGCGACAGAAAGCAGCGGTTCGGCAAGCGGCTACAGCACCAGACAACTAATTAAATCAGTCAGGATTTTTGTGAAACTTTCATTGAAAATGAATACGAATAAAGTAGCTAATAGCGTCACAAAGTTGGTAGCTAGCATGATGTTAAGTGCCAGCATGCTAGTGCCAGTATTAGCCAATGCCAGCGCGATTGAACAATTTAAAGCCTTTGCCACCAATATAAAAAGCGCCAAGGGAGAGTTCCTGCAACAGCAAGTCAAGATGGTGGATGGTGCACCCAAGGTAACTAAAACCTCCAGCGGGATTTTTATTTTCGCTCGCCCTGGCAAATTTATCTGGACCTACCAAAAACCTTACGAGCAAGTCCTGCAAGCGGATGGTGATCAGTTGTTTATCTTCGATAAAGATCTGAGTCAGGTTACGATTAAAAAATTAGGCAATGCATTAGGTGCAAGCCCTGCGGCAATTCTATTTGGTAGCGGTGATCTGGAAAAAAGTTTTACCTTGCGCGAGGTCGGGGTTAAACAAGGTCTGGAGTGGCTTGAAGCTACTCCTAAAGATAAAGATAGTAATTTTGAGCACATCGGCATAGGTATGAAAGATGGTGCGCCCTTAGCTTTGGAGTTACGTGACAGCTTTGGTCAAATCTCTTTGCTGACTTTAAAAAATATTGAAAAAAATCCGACGCTCAAAGCCGATCAATTTAAATTCGTCATACCTGCCGGCGTTGATGTATTACGTCCATGAGCGATATGAGTAGCGTCAGTAAAACGCGCAAAAATCCCGTTCCGCTAGCAGAGCGCATGCGTCCTGCCAATTTGGATGAGGTGATTGGTCAGCAACATCTGCTGAGTGAGGGCAAACCCTTACGAGCGGCGTTTACCTCTGGCGATCCACATTCCATGATTTTATGGGGTCCGCCAGGTGTTGGTAAGACTACGCTGGCAAGGTTGATGGCAAATGCGTTTCACTCAGAATTTATCGCGTTATCTGCAGTATTGTCCGGTGTAAAAGATATACGCGAAGCCGTTGAACGGGCACAAATTTTGCAGGCCACTTCGCAACGCCGTACGATTTTGTTTGTTGATGAAGTCCACCGGTTTAATAAAAGCCAGCAAGACGCTTTTTTGCCGCATGTAGAAAGTGGCTTGTTCACCTTCATCGGTGCTACTACCGAAAATCCCTCGTTTGAAGTCAATAGCGCGCTGTTATCCCGCGCTTCTGTGTACGTTCTCAAATCGCTGACTGACGCTGATCTGGAGGCGATGATAGACAGAGCTTGTGCGCGTGAATTGGATGGCTTGCAATTTCATCCCGATGCCAAGGCAAGTTTGATTAGCAGTGCCGATGGCGATGGTCGAAAATTATTAAACAACCTCGATATCGTGGCCCGTGCTGCCTCTGCAAAAGCGTTGCAAGAAGTTGACACTGCTCTACTGGCCGAGTGTCTAGGGGATGCCTTACGCCGCTTTGATAAAGGTGGCGATGCTTTTTATGATCAGATTTCTGCTCTGCATAAATCAGTACGCGGCTCTAATCCCGATGCCGCTTTGTATTGGATGGTGCGCATGCTGGATGGTGGCGCTGATCCACGTTATCTGGCCCGCCGCATCGTCCGCATGGCAAGTGAAGATATTGGCCTGGCCGATCCGCGCGCTTTACGACTGGCATTGGACGCCGCAGAAACATACGAGCGTCTGGGTTCGCCAGAAGGCGAACTGGCGCTGGCACAAGCGGTGGTCTATCTCGCCTGCGCAGCCAAGTCCAACGCTGTCTACAAAGCGTATAACTTGGTGCGAGCCTTGGTCGCTAAAGACAAATCACGTACCGTGCCAGAGCACCTGCGTAATGCGCCGACCAAGTTGATGAAAGAGCTTGGCTACGGTAAGTTATATCGCTATGCGCATGATGAGCCTGAAGCTTATGCCGCAGGTGAAACTTATTTGCCAGAAGGTTTAGAAGGCGAGTCTTGGTATCAGCCGGTGCCACGTGGGTTAGAGATCAAAATTGCCGAGAAGCTTGCTTATTTGCGATCCTTGGATGCTGCGGAAGAGTGAGCGCATATTGCGTGATGATGGAGCTACGCTGTGTATAAAAGAGTTGGAGCGTCATTCCGACATATTTTAAGCCGGACTCCAGTGACTTTTTGCATCGCAAACTTTAGCTTGAAATTGGCGATACCTATTCGAAGAATAATGACATGGGATGCGGGCTAAGAGCGTGCCGGAATTATATGAAAAGCAATGTATTGTCACAAAAAACTATCTACATTTAATTTGAACATGATTTTCATTTAAATATACTCCCATAGTGTATTTTTTAATCGTCCAATTATAGTATGGACGATACAGTTATTTTAAAAAAATAAATGGGGAGTATATAAAATTCAATCAAGGGTAAGTTAAAACTTGCTGACTGCTAACTGTGTGCCGCTGCTCCAAAAAATGTACGACAGAGTCGACCGTAATCGTGTCAATCTGACCTGCCATACGACGATCAAATGGATGGTCATCAAATGCCACGTTAGCGCGGAACATCCGTGCTCCCAGTCGCGTCATCGCCGGAATATCCAAGGTGCTTGGGTGATAAGCCGCCATCGTCAGCCACGCTTGCGCTTGCGTACGATTATCGATTGGCACATCAGTAGCGCTTGCCGCTGCCAGCAACTCCAGCAACCACTGATTTGAGTTTTGGTACATGGTTGAGAATGGAAATGCCAGCATATTGTAACGGGGTGCATGCAGTTTTCTCGGCATGTCAGAATTTAGCAAGCCGACCAGTTTTTGCTGAAGAGCGGCATCTGGAAACACGATCAAAGTCTCATAGGCAAATGGACTATCCATAAAAAAATTGCCTAAACCTTCGTTGTACAGTTGAGAGTTAGCGGTGCCGCAGTCATTGAGTTCGTGCACGACCAACCATCGTCCTTCAGGATGATCGCGCCATATGATGCCCATGTGTGAGTAGCGTACATGGTACTTAGATAAATCTTGACCAACCCGCGCGATAAGCGCGACTTGCGCGCCGCTGGCGTCCAATGCATTACGGGTTTTTAATGCCAGCTCCATACCTTTCATCAATCCGTTTGCATCCAGCGCCTGATCTTCGCATGAGCGACCAGCGTAGCTATTGGCAGATACGATAAAAGCTAGGCTTAAGAGTAAAAGCTCGGCTTTAAGACCGCGTTTTAGCAGACGATCCAGCAGCCATTTTGATTGATGAGAGAAGTTCATTTCGCGACTGTATGATGGACCAAGCTACGACCAATTTCATTCGGAATAAAGGCAATTGCCTGACCAGAAACCACCAGCATTGTGCCTGCGGATAATGCAGTGACTTCCACCACGGTGCCAGCGGCTACCGACACATTACCCAGCGCTTTACCACTGAGTTTGAGAGTGTAGCTTGCACCATCAGACGCGCCTTTACATACGATGACCACGCCATCTGCCAGTTTTTCTACCGATACGACAAGCAGCGTGCCAGATGCTTTAATGCCTTCTGTCGATCCTTCAACTAATAACGCGCCAGAAAGTACGGATAGGGCAGAAACTCCTGATGGGCCGCAAGAGGGACAACTCGCCGCAGAAGCCGCTGGACTGCTAGCCGCGATAACGCTGCATCCGATCAGCAACGAAAGAAAGTAATTGCGAGTCCGTGTTGATAAGGGTTTCATTATATTGTCCAATCAGGTGTGGAAATCAAAGCCAGACAGCGGGCGGTATTAAAAATAAAGAAGAACTAAGTGCCATCTCAGCACCGAGCCGACGCATTATTGTTTTTAAAAAGTCTGTTGGTCAATTTCGATTTATTTAGCGCTGCTTTCTTATGCCCAAGGTTGCGTAGTTTGATACTTATGGGACTTTAAATGAACGTCCAATGGTTATCGGGGCTTCAAGCCAAAAAACCTCGGTAAGCCCCAGAATCAGTGGGCGAGTAAAATGAAATTTATTACCAAAAAATCTAAGTTGTGGCTGTGCTTGACGATGTTTCACGAAGTTGCAATATTCAAGCTCGCCCTTGGTACAATACGCAGCTCAATTACATTGCGACTATATTGCAATTACTTTTAACCTGGCTCAAGTATTCTATGATCGACATTCAACTCCTCCGCAAAGACATCGACACCGTTGCTGCTCGTCTGGCAACGCGTAAATTTCAATTGGATACTGCGACTTTCAATGCGCTGGAAGGTGAGCGTAAGCAGATACAGATGCGCACTGAAGAGCTGCAAGGTAAGCGTAATTCTCTGTCCAAGCAAATTGGTATGCTTAAAGGCAAAGGCGAAGACGCTTCTGCACAAATGGCAGAAGTTAACAGCATCGCTGAAGAATTAAAAGCGTCAGAAGTTCGTTTAGGCGAAGTACAAGCAGCTATGAGTGACTTCATGCTGGCCATCCCCAATTTGCCTGATGAATCCGTTCCAGTCGGTTTGGATGAAACTGGAAATATCGAAGTTCGACAATTTGGTACGCCTCCTGTGTTTGATTTTGAGGTCAAAGACCACGTCGATATTGGCGCAGCCCTGGGATTGGATTTTGAGGTCGCAGTCAAATTAACCGGCTCACGTTTTACGCTGTTACGCGGTGGTATGGCACGTTTGCATCGCGCCTTAGCGCAATTCATGCTGGACACACAAACGCTGGAACACGGCTACACAGAATGCTACACGCCGTATATCGTCAACGCAGACTCTATGCGTGGTACAGGCCAGTTACCTAAGTTTGAAGAAGATTTATTTGCAGTCAAAAAGGGTGGGCAAGACGGTGAGGGCGAGACCTTGTACCTGATCCCCACAGCAGAAGTATCGTTGACTAACACCGTGCGGGACGAGATTGTTAGCCTGGAGAGTTTGCCGATCAAAATGACGGCGCACACGCCATGCTTCCGTTCCGAAGCCGGTAGTGCCGGGCGGGATACCCGCGGCATGATACGCCAGCATCAGTTTGATAAAGTGGAGTTAGTGCAGATTGCACATCCAGAACAATCCTCCAACGCATTGGAAGAGATGGTCAGTCATGCAGAAGCGATTTTGAAAAAGCTTGGCTTGCCATATCGTGTCATGAGTTTGTGTACAGGCGATATGGGCTTTGGCTCAACTAAGACTTATGATTTAGAAGTCTGGTTGCCAGCGCAAAATACCTATCGTGAGATATCGTCAATTTCTAATATGGGTGCATTCCAGGCGCGTCGTATGCAAGCACGTTTCCGTAATGCACAAGGCAAACCAGAACTGGTACATACCTTAAATGGCTCGGCTTTGGCAGTTGGCCGCACTTTGGTAGCTGTATTAGAAAATTATCAGCAGGCCGATGGCAGCGTACTTATTCCTGAAGTTTTACGTCCGTATATGGGTGGTGTAGAGGCTTTGTTGCCTGCTGCAAAATAAGCTTTTTGGTTTTAAAAAGCGGCTGGGGTGACCGATCATCCCAGCCGCTTTTTTTATTAAGTAAACGATTTTTAATTTGTCTTTGCCCTTGATCGTGCGCACCATAATCTTGCCGCCGCTTATCCTTTTATAGCTGCAATTTTGTGTCATTTTAAATATTAGAGTTTTTCCACTAATATTGTTTTGGCATATCTTTTTCTATTCTATTTCTACTATGTGGCAGGCTAAAAAACCGTGGTTTTTTAGCGCCTAATTTTGTTGCGTTGCAAATTGACAATATGGTGCTGCTATTCAGATACTCCGCTCCGATCAGCTAGCGTTCGATGCAAGGTTCTTCGACTTCGCTGATTAATTTGTTCCCGTTTCTGCATCATGGCTTTCAGGCGTTTTACTTTTCCATGTTTTTACTAGAGGCGATTTAAATGGCGAAATTATTTAGAATTTTTGCAGCACTCTTGTTTGTCTCGCTCAGCGCAATGTCCAGCATTGCCAGCGCGACCAATTACACCTTATGGGTCAATGGTCGCGGCGGTGGCGGCGTGGTGGGTGACTACACCAGCTTCACGTATTGGGGGCCATCTGCGACCGCTGCGGGCATCAATAAAAAAGCAGTTAACTGGGATGGCTATAACAGTATTGCTTCCCAAAATGGCAAAATCCGCGACGCACTTGATTGCTTCTGTACTGGGTCTAACTGGTGCTACGTAGCGACCCACAGCGCTGGCGATTTGATGATGGGTTACACCTTAGCAAACTACGGTGGCTCAGCCAGAACCAAGAAAAACGCCGTCGCTAATGCCTCCGGCCAATGTGGTGATGCAGGTAGCGGTACGCAAGTCGGCTGGAACATCAAGTGGGTGCGAACGGCGGCAGGGGCGGGTGGCGGATCAGAATTATCCGATGTCGGATCGTGGGCAGTGTCCGAGCCTCTGGTTAAGGATTTAAAGACCACCACCGCACGCGCCATGTACAACCATAACGATACCCACAATGTCTGGTTCTACATGTATGCAGGCGCCAAGGGGACGGTCTATTCCGCGATATTGCCGGGTCAGGACGACGAGGCTGTGGCATACCATAGTTCAGGCGGTGTATCAGGCAGCTCGGGTGCCGCATTTTGTAATCCGAGCGACTGGTTCTGTAATGACCTGACCTTAGGCACCGCGGCCAACGAGGGCGGTAGCGTGAAGTGGAGTTATCACTCAGTATCGTTCCGCGATGATGCCGAAGCATACAACCACTACTCGAATAGTAATTGGCAAGGCGTCATCTCTCTGGTACGAGCGGATATGGTCAGTAACGCAATTTGATCACGATGCGAAGCTAACAATTTAGGTCAACTTATCTGAAGATTTGATCAAACGATGCGATCTAAAAAAGTAAGCTCCTCGCACAAGTCAGGGGCGACTTCAAACTCGGCGCAATCTGCCAATCAACCGGGTTGGTTGCGTCGGTATTGGCAAGCCCTGGCTGTATCACTAGCGCTTATACTAGTTGCTTTGGTCTGGTGGCTTTCTGGCGGTACAGAATCCAGCATGGCAGCCACATTAGCCAACCAAGCCAATAGCAATTTTTTAAAAACGCCGGGCGGTCCCGACGGTGCTTCTTTATTAGCGTTAAACAACAACCACGACCAACGTCTGGCGGCTTTGACTAAGCAAGTTGAATTGGCAGATCAGACTTTATGCAGCTACCGCAACAGCACAAAATACCCACAAGGATCACGTCCCATCGCCGAAAACCCTGATCAGGTTTACCCAAATCAGCCTGTGCAAGAAAAACGGGCGATGCACAAAGAAAACGGTCAGACTGATGGACATGTCCAAATCGAGACTACGCAGTCACGGATTTTTTTAGCTAGTCGTGAGAGCGTCATGTTTACCGTAAAAGCGATGGACGAGGACGGCAATGTTCTTCCATTATTTGTCACGCGTGCAGTCGCACGTGGACTGACATTTCAAGGCGCGCGAGAAGCGCCCCAAATCCCTGTCGCCTTTAGTGACGATGGCAATAATGGCGATGCAGTCGCTGGCGATAATATGTTTTCTGGCGTATTGACGCCTGCTACCACAGGCTTAGCCCAGTTCAATGGCACCATTCGTTTAGAGCTTAAATATAATGTCGGCGATCGTTCTGGCGTACTGTTTTTCGATGTCATCTATTCACCAGAAGTCCCCGCAACCTGGGCCAGTTCGGTGCGCGAAGCAGTCGAGCAGGGTTCACTAAATTTTTATCTCAAAGCCGACGTACGCGAAGCAGGGCGCTATGTCGTTACCGGACGCATCGATGATGCTAAAGGCAAGCCATATGCACTTGTAACGTTTAACGATCTTTTGCCGCAAGGCGCAACCGAGGTCAAGTTAACCGTCTTCGGCAAACTGATGCGCGACCAATCGCCCACCTTCCCATTAACCCTCAGAGATATCGACGCTTATCTGCTGAAAGAAAACGCAGACCCTGATCGTGCTTTAATGTCGCGCATTGTCGGCCCTGCCTATGTATCTAAAATGCATACTGCACAAAATTTCTCAGATGAAGAATGGCAAAGCGAAGAGCGTTCACGCTATCTTAACGAGTTTGGCAAAGACTTAGAGCAAGCAAAAAATGCGTTACTAGAGCTAAATCCGGCAATGTCAAAAACATCGCTACCGAAAAGCGACTGCACCAAGGCTTTAGAAACTAAGCCATGATGCGCGTCTATCAAAGCCAGATAAAGTTTGCTATAATCCGCGACTTGCCTAGTGCCAGAGCACTGAGCAAAACCGGAGAAGTGGCAGAGTGGTTGAATGTACCTGACTCGAAATCAGGCGTACGTGCAAACGTATCGGGGGTTCGAATCCCTCCTTCTCCGCCAAACATACAAAAGCCCTTGATTCATCAAGGGCTTTTTTGTTTGGATTTCTCTTATGGCGGCACTCATAAGGGAGCCTCTTCAACTGAGGTCAATATGAAAATCGCTTGCAGAATCAACAATCACGCCATATCGAGTATTGCTACCATCATCAGTTTTCTATTAAGAGCCTTCGCAAAGAATGCCAAGTTTCTCTTCACACAAAATACCAGCTATTGCCAAAGAGATATCATTACCCATTTTCGCTGTGATTGTAAAAATAAGTCAGGTGTGAGTATGAATCAAAACAAAAACGATTCACTCCATCAAATTTAATGACGAGATGTGACGATAAAAAATGAGTACTTCTGAAGTCTTCTGCGGACACTAGTGTTTGACGTTGTTGCACCCGACGTTTTAAGTGTACCTAATTCGTAATATAAAAGTTTTTCATGGTCTTGGAATATGCTCCCGTTGAGGTGCCTTAGAATTGGCTCCATAAAAGCAGAGCCTGATTTTTCCAGACCCTGCTTTTCTTTGCTTAATTAGTTGCTTTCCACTTTTTCAATGCTTCCAAGGTATTCGTTACATGTTTATCTGGAGCCAGGTCCGTGAATGAGTAAATCACTTTGTTATTAGGCGTAATCACGTAAGAAGTGCGGTTGGCGTATTCTGGTTTCATGACGAGAATTGCATCATAGGATTTCATGATCTTTTGATCTGTGTCGGCGGCGACGGCAAATTTGCTGGCACATTCGCTGACCGAAAACTTGTCTAAAGTTTTGATGTCATCATGAGAAACCCCAACGACAGTTGCGCCAAGGGCACGATATTGCTCCACCGATTCTGCAAATAGATGCGCCTCAATCGAGCACCCTTGAGTGAAGGCTGCTGGATAAAAATACAGCACAACAGGTCCTTTTTTAAGTGAATCAGCGAGTGAAAAGGTAAATTCTTTTCCGCCCAAAGATGCCTGGGTTGTGAAGTTTGGCGCGGCATCTCCGACACTTAACGCAGCATACGCTGGTGCTGCAATTGCAGTAGCCAGCATAGCGCAGGCAATAACTGTTTTCATGAATGTTCCCTTAGGGGTTGAAAAGCAAGGTGATGTGAAAGTGGAATTTTGTCAAATCGCTAGAGTCATTGCCGTAACAAGCTTGCCAGTGACCCAACAATAGATGGACTATTTTAGCGAAATTTTAAAAACGCATACGACGAGCGTCAATAATCATTTAATCGGTAACGATTTGATCGGATTATTTGGTGTGGGATATTTTTTTAGCCATTTTCTTATATCTTCCTGGCATTTTATAATCTGCTAATTAAAATACTCCCCTTAATTTTTATTAAAATCATCTTGCAAGGCAGTATTTATATGGATAATAATAAATACATATAGGGAGTATATTTTCTAAGTGCGTTGTTATTGATTTGCGTCAACATATAAACCTGTTTAATCTTCAAGACTGTTCGCCTGCAAAAAAGCAGATTAAATCGCCCGTACTGATTTTTTGTGTCGAAATATGGTGCTGCTTTCTGCCTGCACTGCTCAAGTCACATTTCGGATTTAGTTGAGTTTGTTGTTTATTCATTGATATGACAGTTCTCTTACAGCTAGTAGGCCAGAATAATTCGTGCAAGTGAGTGTTATTTGTTGTGCCATAGAATATGATCAGGCTTACCGCGCGAGACAAATAGTGCGGCCCTGCATAACTATTTAGTGAATAGCTATTTGTTCTATGCCGAATCGGCAGCAAGCGTTTCACATCATCGTGACTGACCATAAAATCTAAGTGAAATTGACGAATGGAAATTCTTGTACTGGATGAAGAAGTCGCCAAGTTAGAGGTCAGCCTGTTGGCCTCGCGTGTACCCAGCCAACTTCTAGATTTGCTTGAACTTTCTTGGCATTTGCGTCAGCGTGATGCGGCGCGGGCAATTTCTCTGGCTTCTGAGGTGGAGGCTTTGAGCAAAATTGCGGATATTCCCCATGCCGAACGCAATAGAATTCTTGGTCGCCTCGACCTGATTCGTGGCGAAGTGAAGTGGTTATTTGCCGAGCTTGATGTTGCTGAGGCGACGGTGGAGCGCGCTTTACTTTTGTTTAAAGGTTTGGATGACGCGATCGGATGTGCCGATGCACATTGGTTGCTGGCGTTAATCATCGCAGACCGTAGCGATCCCAATCGTCGTGATGCCGAGTTGGAACTGGCATTGGCGGATGCGCGCCGCGCTGGCGATAGCTTGCGATCCGATTTGATGGAAGCCACGATGGCGCGCTTTGCCGTGTTTCGTGATTTACACAATGCTCAGGCGCGCTGGGGAACGCGGTTTGGTTCTGATCTCAGTAATTTGCATCCTGGTCTTGCTACCTGGGTTTATGATTATCTGGGACTGATCGCTTTCCAAATCAGTGATTTTGAATCTGCCGCGACCTACCGTTTGCAAATGTACGAAAACGCGATGATTACCGGGCAAGTGCAAAGGATCATCATTGCTGCCACGAATGTTGGCTGCTGCTTTAATAATCTCAATGATTATCAGGGTGCATTGGAATGGATGAAACGCGGTCTGGAAATGGCGCGACCAACTGGTTGGCCAGCCAGTATCGGGCTGGGTTTGATACAAACTGCAGACACCTTACGTCACCTTGGGCGGCTAAAAGCGGCGCATGATTTATTGCTGGAGGCGCTGACGATTCTGATCCCGCTGTCTGGTTCGCGTACGTACGCAATCACGCTGGAATATATGGGTGATGTCGCGCTGGATCGCGGAGATTATATTGTTGCGCTTGATACTTTCCTTGAGTTGGAACGACGTGCCACTGCCTTAAATCAATCCGACATACAAACCATTGCTTTGCGCGGTCAGTCGCATGCTCAATTACATTTGGGGCGACCCGAAGAAGCTTTAGCTGCCGGACTAGCATCGCTGGCGCTGGCGGTCGAGCAGCGTAATGGGTTTAACCAGATTGATGCTTTACGCGTGCTGGCGCAAATACATGCACATCATTCTTTGCCAATATCCGATCCGATTTCTACGCCGACCACAGCACCAACTGCCGCTTTGTATTATCTGAACCGGGCATTGGATGTTGCTGCCACGATTGATGGATATACTGTGCCCGGTAGTTTGCTCGATGAGATTGCGCGCGAGCATGCCAATATCGGCGATACGGCTCAAGCCTATGCTATCGCAGTGAAAGCCATTGCCGCCCGCGAGAAAACTAATAGCGCTGATGCGACTAACCGTGCTGCTGCAATGCAGATCAGTCATCAGACTGAGCGCGCCCACGCCGAGGCGCAATATCATCAAGAACTGGCAATGTCTGAGGCAAAGCGGGCAGAGGCTTTGCAACAAACTAGTCTGACGCTTGAGCGTTTGAGTGCGATTGGTCAGGAAATCACAGCACATTTAGATGCAAACGCAGTTTTTCAAACGCTGTATAAGCATGTTCATGGCTTACTTGATGCGATGCATTTTTCGATATTTTTAATGGAGCCAGATGGCGTTAATTTTAGCTGCGCTTTTGGTATTGAAGACGGGCAGCCGTTGCCAGCGCTGCGCGGCCCAATATCGCATCCAAGTTCCAATGTCGCTAAGTGCGCGCGCGAGCGGGTAGAGGTCATCAGAGAGCAGGCGTCGCAAGGATATAACCCGAATCAGATTCCCGGCACGCGTACTTCCTCTAGCGCCTTATTTTTTCCTTTAACCATAGGGCAGCGTTTGTTAGGTGTAATGTCGATTCAATCACCGCAGACTCAGGCATATGCAGAGCGCGAGCGTTTGATCTTTCGTACTTTGTGCGCGTATGGCGCGATTGCGCTAGAGAATGCGACAGCCTACCGGCAACTAGAGGCAACCTTAAAGACGCTGCGTGATACTCAATCCCAATTGGTCGATAAAAATATTGAACTGGAACATGCTTACCGGGAGCAGCAGCAAGCCAGCCTTACTGATCCGCTGACAGGTTTACGTAACCGGCGCTTTTTGTTGCAGCATATCGATAACGATGTTGCGATGACTTTACGTCGCAACAAAAAGCGTCTGCAACGTGCAGCAGCAGAGATGCCCGCCGATATTGATCTGGTGTTTTTTATGATTGACATCGATCATTTCAAGTTGATCAATGATAAATATGGTCATGCAGCAGGTGATCTGGTTTTAGTGCAGATGCGGGAACGCTTACAAAAAGTGGCACGCGAAACCGATTACATTATTCGTTGGGGCGGTGAAGAGTTTTTGCTGGTAGCGCGCGGCACTGACCGCAGCGAGGCAAAAATAATTGCAGAACGCTTGCGTGCTGCGGTCAGTAGTCTGGCATTTGACTTGGCAGATGGCGTCAAAATCGCAAAGACCTGTTCGGTTGGCTTCGCCTGTTTTCCTTTTTTACCGGAGCATCCTCGACAGTTAAGCTGGTCACAGGTAGTGGAGTTGGCAGATATTGGTTTGTACCACGCCAAACAAAGTGGTCGTGACGCTTGGGTAGGAATGTATGCGACTATGCAATCCAATCCTGAGGGATTATTTCATCGTATAACGCATGATACTGAGCAAGCTTTACGCAGTGGCGAAATGCATGCTGTGAGTAGTGTAAAAAATGCGTTGACGATGAAGACGCTGACCGGATAAAAGGTTGCCATTTTTTTGCGTCAGCAGAAAGGACAAAAAAGCTCAAGACCTTTCACGATAGAGGCATAGAGGAGCAACCAATGCAGAGAAAAGTGCTGATTTTCTCTTTACCTCTTTGGTGAGAGATTTGGATTTTTGTGTAAATTCTATGAATATTTGTATTCATCATTTACAGTCCGATTGTAAGTCCTATTGCCAGTCCCATTGTCGCTAGCAATTTTCGGGTTTGTCGGCAATAATTGATTGCCTTATCAGCAGTCGCGGCTTATCTACATACTTACCCACAATGCAGCAATAGCAAGGACGATGAACACATCCACTTCGCCAGTCAAGCAAACTAATATTAAGCAAACTGCTGTCAAGCTCATTGTCTGTCACGAATGTGACCTGATTTGTCGTGACCTGGAGCTGGTCGTTGGCGAGACGGCTAGTTGTCCTCGTTGCCAGGCCATGCTTTACAGAAATAGCCGCGCTACGTTAGATCAGGCGCTGGCGATTGCGGTGACATCGGCGATTTTGCTGCTGATATTAAATAGCTTTCCGCTACTCACACTCAAGGTGCAGCAAGCCACTAACAATACAACTTTGTTTCATGCCGCTTTATCGATGTGGAACGATGGGATGCACGCGATATCAATCCTGGTTGTCGTCACAACGATGCTGGCTCCGGCCTTGCAAATCATGATGGCTTTGTATGTTTTATATTCATTAAAATTTGGCGATCCAGATAAAGCCGTCGGGGCACCTATGCGGTTTTTACAGAAGCTGCGTCCCTGGAGCATGGTAGAAGTATTTATGCTGGGGTTGCTGGTGTCGCTAGTCAAACTGCAACACATGGCAGATATTATTATTGGCCCTGCCTTGTGGTCATGTGCCGCAATGATCTGTGTGAGTGCGGGACTGACATCTATTCTGACGCCGCGCAATGTATGGGTATGGGCACATCAGCAAAGCACAAGATTGACCTCTGCTGATGAGGTCAAGCATGTCTGAACATGATGTGGCTGGTGCTGTTGGTGCTATTAATGCAGTTGTTGCCGCAGGTGCCGTGCCAGCAGCAAACCTGTTGGGTAAAAACGGTGCCGCGGCTCACCTTGTGAGTTGCGATATCTGCGAAACTTTGTGTTCGACCAAATATGCATCGTTTACGCATTGCCCATGCTGTGGTGCGTCTTTGCATTTGCGTGATAAAGATAGTCTGGCAAAATCTGCGGCTTATCTTTTGGCTGCGGCTATTTTGTATATCCCCGCTAATTTATTGCCTGTCATGCATACCGAAACCATCTTCGGCGGACAAGACGACACTATTATGAGCGGGGTATTATTGTTGCTAGAAACTGGCTCCTGGCCGTTGGCTCTGCTGGTCTTTTTTGCCAGCATCATGGTACCTATGCTGAAGCTATTTTCAATCAGCTTATTATTGCTGACTTGCTGGAGAAAATCGACTTCAAATCCATTACCTCGCACCCAGTTATTTCGACTTATTGAGGCGGTTGGTCGTTGGTCGATGTTGGATGTGTATGTGGTGACTGTGCTGGTTGCGCTGGTGCAGTTTCAGTCGCTTGCCTCGGTGCATCCGGGTGGTGGTGCGTTAGCCTTTGGTGCTGTTGTCGTGTTGACGATGCTGTCGGCGCAAAGCTTTGATTCTCGTTTAATTTGGTCTGCTATAGAAACTTCTCATGAGTGATCCAACATCAGAAAAACCAGATAGCGCAGGTGGTGCAAGTGTTCCCCCAGCGGCTAAGCCAATAGCCAGTCAGCAGGCAGCAAATCCGCAGTCTGGATCTGAGCCTGCAATCACCACAAATTCTGCAGATATCCCCAATGTCAAAGTGAGGCAACGTCGTCGTTTGCCTTCCTTCGTTTGGGCAGTCCCGATTATTGCAGCGCTGATTGGTATTTGGTTAGTCGTACATAGCGTTACCAGTCAGGGGCCAGTGATTACGATTAGCTTTAAATCTGCAGAGGGCTTAGAGGCGGGCAAAACTAAAATTCGCTACAAAGATGTGGATGTAGGCCATGTCACTGCAATTACCTTATCGTCGGATCGCAAGCGCGTGCTGGTATCGGCTCAATTGATCAAAAGTGCCTCCGATATTTTAGCGACCGACACACGTTTCTTTGTAGTCAAACCACGTATCTCCGGTGGCTCAGTATCGGGCTTAAGCACGCTGTTATCCGGTAACTATATTAGTGTTGATGTCGGTGTAGCAGAAGCGACGACGGATGAGTTTGTGGGTCTGGAAGAGCCGCCCCTGGTGACCCGTGACTCTGCCGGTCACGAGTTCGTATTACGTGGGACTCAGACTGGCTCGGTCAATTATGGATCGCCGATTTTTTTCCGGCATATTAACGCCGGACATGTCACCAAATTTACGCTGGATCAAGATGGTAAGGGCGTCACGATCAGAGTATTTATTGATGCACCTTATGATCAATATGTGACCGCAGATACGCGCTTCTGGCATGCCAGCGGGGTGGATATGCAACTCGATGCAAATGGCCTGCGTATCACCACAGAGTCACTGACATCGCTGATCGAAGGTGGCTTGGCCTTCCAGGATCATGATGATGCGCTGCCAGGGGGTAAGCCTGCATTTGAAGGCTCAATTTTTACCTTGTTTGAAGACAGAGAACAAGCGATGCGTGCACCGGATACCAAGGTGCGTAATTTCTTGATGTACTTCCCTGAATCCTTGCGCGGTTTATCAAAAGGTGCACCAGTGGATTTGCGCGGTATTGTCATCGGCGAGGTCAAATCGGTGGGCGTAGAGTTTTCCGACAATGGTCGGGTGCCACGCTTCCCAGTCGAGGTTAATATATTCCCAGATCGCCTCAGGTCCAGAGTCAGATCAGGTACTAAACCACCCGATGATGATACCGAGGCAAAAGAGCGCGCTCTGGTCGATCATTTATTGGCCAGCGGTTTGCGTGCCCAATTGCGCAGCGGTAGTTTGCTCACAGGACAACTCTATATCGCGTTGGATTTTTTCCCGGATGCAAAACCCGCCAAAATGGATTGGAGCACCGCATACCCAGTACTGCCAACAGTCGGCGGCGGCTTAGGCGAGATTCAGGATACCGTTGGTCGTATCGCTAAAAAAATCGATAAGCTGCCGATGGAGCAAATGTCTGCTCAGCTCGTACAGGCTTTAGAAAAACTTAACACCACACTAGCCAGTACCGAAAAACTGGTGCGTCGTCTGGATACCGACGTTACGCCAGAACTCACTTCCACCTTAAAAGAAGCGAAGGCAACTCTGGCCAATGCCAATGCAATCTTGGCTGAGGATGCACCTTTGCAGCAAGACGTGCGCGAATCCTTAAAACAAGTCGCCAAATCTGCCCGAGCCTTGGCTAATCTGGCCGATATGTTAGAGCGCCATCCTGACGCGCTGCTCTTTGGCAAACAAAAGGTAAAGCCATGATGAAGAAAAATATGATGAGTAAAATAATGATGGCTGAAGTGTTGGTCAGCAGAACCGTGGCTTCGGTTTTAAATATTCAGGACCGCAAAGCGCAAGCATCAAAAATCATTTTGACGCTTTTTACCTTAGCGCTCACAGCATGTGCCACGCCCTACACCGAGCGTTACTATCAACTTACTTATCCGCTCAATAATACAAGCGGTGCACAGACTGACGACGCTAACGCCGCCAAAATCACCTATGAGTTAATCGTGGCTGATGTGCGTATTCCGGATTCGATCAACAGAAACCAATTGGTCGTGCAAAAATCGGCGACAGAATCGGTCATCTCAGATGATCAGCGTTGGGTCGCATTACTAGACGAGCAGATTGGGCAGGCGGTAGTTGCCAATCTACGAAGCCAGTTGCCTGGGGCGTGGATTGCAAACAGGGTTACTGTCAGCAATACCAGTGCAGCGGGACAAAATTTGCCGCGCTACCATTTGGCTATACAAGTAGCCCAGCTATTGATACAGAGCGGAGATAAGGTGACATTAGAGGCAATCTGGATACTACAGGATGGCAGTAAAAATACACTCAAGCGCGAGCGTACTGTCATCACCGTCCCTGTCAGCGGTGCAGGTTACGACCCGATTGCGCCCGCTGTGTCTGAGTCAGTCCGGCAATTATCCGAGCAAATAGCCAAAGGTATGTTAGCTGCCAGAGCGACTCAATAGCATTGTTGCAGGTATCTCGGTTAAATAAATTCTTTGAGCTGCGTTTACTCGTCTCTATTGAATATACTCCCCATTATTTTTTACTAATCTGCCTTGTAGGGCAGTAATTGATTGGACGATTAAATTATACTAATTGGGAGTATAGGAAATATTTGTATGAATTAAACTCCGTCGAAGGGTGGAAATCATATGTAAACTAGAATACTTATACGTGTCGTCAGGCGTATTTCTAACGTTAGAGCAGACTGCATTCTTCTTCTTCATCCCCTTTAATAACTCGCTTAATACTTCGCTAAAAATAAAATTTGTAGAAGTCATTTTCAGTTCGACGATGCATAAAACACTCTAATGGAATCCGGTCAAATTGAACTGAAATAAAAAGACGATACGTCTTCGTTTAACAATATAGTTGTTAAGTATATTTTTTATCTGCGACTTATCTTGCCTGACCTAAGTTAAGAAGGTTTTTGATGGGTTTGTTCTATCTCTAACTGGAGTAATCTATGCATCGTCGGAATTTTATGAAGTTGAGTGTAATCGCCAGCGCCGCTAGTGTCGCTGATGTCGTTAGTGCTTCTGGCACACTTGCTGCGCCTCCAGCAATAGCGGCTGAAAAAGCTCATAACATCGTTGAAGCCAGCATCGCTGACCTGCAAGCGGCAATGACTGCGGGATCGCTGACATCAAAAAAACTAGTCACTGAATACTTAGCGCGGATCAAAGCCGTCGATAAAGCGGGTCCGACTTTAAACGCAATTATTGAACTCAATCCGGATGCACTAGCCATCGCCGATGTCCTGGATCGTGAGCGCGAAGCTAAAGGGCCGCGCGGCCCTTTGCATGGTATTCCTGTGCTGCTCAAAGACAATATTGCTACTGCCGATAAAATGCAGACCACTGCAGGATCGCTGGCGCTGGTCGGCGCCAAGGCGCCACGCGATGCTTTTTTAGTCGCCAGATTGCGTGAAGCCGGTGCAGTAATTCTCGGTAAAACTAATCTGAGTGAATGGGCAAATATGCGGTCTACCCGTTCCACCTCTGGCTGGAGCGCACGCGGTGGTTTGACCAAAAACCCGTATGCATTAGACCGTAATACCAGTGGCTCCAGCTCTGGCTCCGGTGCGGCAGTTGCCGCTAGCCTTGTCGCTATTGCAGTAGGTACAGAGACAGACGGATCGATCACTTCACCAGCATCGATTTGTGGACTGGTCGGTATCAAACCAACTCTGGGGCTGATCAGTCGTGATGGCATTGTCCCTATCGCCCATTCGCAAGATACCGCCGGACCAATGACACGCTCAGTCAGCGATGCCGCGTTAATGTTAACCGCCATGACCGGCGTCGATACGCATGATGCTGCGACGGCAGCTAGTACCGGCAAGGCAGTTGACTACGCAAAATATCTGAATGCAGATGGTTTAAAAGGCGCACGTATCGGCGTCGCGCGTAATGCGATGGGTGGCAATATGCGCCTACAGCCAATTGTTGATGCAGCTTTGGCGGTAATGAAAGCCAAAGGTGCCATTCTGATCGATGTTGAAGTACCTAATATGAGTAAATATGGTGATTCAGAATTAGAGGTTTTACTGTACGAACTGAAAACCGATCTAAATAAATATTTGGCAGAATTTGGTGTTGGTGCTCCGGTCAAAACCTTAAAAGATGTGATCGCGTTTAATGAGCAACATCGTGATAAGGAGATGCCTTATTTTGATCAGGAACTGTTGATCCGTGCAGAAGCCAAAGCCGGACTGGACAGCAAAGAGTATCTCGATGCCTTAGAAAATAATCATCGATATTCACGCCAAGAGGGTATCGATAAAGTCATGAACGAGAACAAACTAGACGCACTATTTGCCCTGACAGGCGGCCCGGCATGGTTGACCGATTATATTAATGGCGATCATTCTGGCGACAGCTTCTCATCACCGGCAGCGGTTGCTGGGTATCCGCACATTACGGTGCCTGCTGGATTTTTTAATGGTTTGCCGATTGGAGTGTCGTTTGTCGCGGGCGCCTATGCAGAACCAACTCTGATTAAACTAGCCTACGCGTTTGAGCAAGCGACCAAGCATCGCCGCGCACCTGCGTATTTAAAATATATCGCATAGAGTTATCGCAAATAGTGATTGGCAAGCTGGAGCTAATAATCAAATGAAATCACATGAAAGAATGGTTGATAAATGAGTGAAGTCCCCGCACTAGAGTGCCGCGCCCTGAAGAAAAGTTATGCCGATGGGCGTGTGGTGTTATCTGGTTTGGATTTCACACTACAGGCGGGGGAGTACATTGCAATCATGGGCGAATCCGGCGTCGGCAAATCAACTTTGCTGAATATGATTGCAGGACTGGATACGCCGGATTCTGGCAGTGTTCTGATTGATGGCGCGATCATGTCGCAACTGACGGATGACGAAGCGACCCGCCTGCGTCGCCAAAAACTGGGATTTATTTTTCAGGCTTTTCATGTCTTACCCCACTTAACTTTGATGCAAAACATTAGCTTGCCACTCTTGTTGAATGGCGAGTCACCTGCGCGTGCGACACAGATGCTCAAAGCGGTTGGTCTGGATGGACGGGGGAGTGATTTCCCTCGTCAATTGTCCGGAGGAGAGCTACAGCGTGTCGCCATTGCCCGCGCACTGGTGCATCGACCTACATTGGTCATGGCTGATGAACCGACCGGCAATCTGGACCCGACCACGGCGCAAGGTATCTTAAAATTATTGCGTGATGAAATTAAAGCCAATGGCGCGTCCGCCATCATGGTGACCCATTCCATGGCAGCGGCATCGACGGCAGATCGGATTTTAATACTGACTAATGAGGGACTGCATCCGCTTGCCCCGATAGCAGATCACTCTGTTGCGCGCCTCCATGCTGAGTAATTTACATAGCCAGTTAATGAAATGGCTGGTGTTTGGCGAATGGCGAGCACATCCAGTGCGAGCGATCGCTGCCATCGCTGCGATTGCCCTTGGCGTTGCCTTGGGTTTTGCCATTGACCTGATTAACGGTGCTGCATTAAATGAATTTTCTGCGGCAGCCAAAAGCTTGACAGGGCAATCTGATTTGCAAGTACGTGGCACCCAAAGCTTGTTTGATGAGTCGGTTTATCCTTTGCTTGCCGAGCACCAAGGGGTAACTCTGGCGAATCCTGTTTTGGAAATTGATGCAACGGTGCCGGGACAGCGCAGTGCCCTGAAAATACTTGGGATTGATGTTTTTCAGGCGATGGAATTGGCCCCGGATTTAATCGGAGTACCGCAGAGTGACCGTCCGTTTGATACCTTGTCTGATGATGCCATCTTTTTATCACCCGCCGCGCAAGAATGGCTGATGGTGAAGCTAGGAGACAAATTGCGCTTGCAAAACGGTACAGAGATCGTACAACTGCGCGTTGCTGGTGGCATTGTCAGGGCCCGTCCCGGGCAAAGGATTGCCGTCATGGATATCGCTACGGCGCAATGGCGCTTTGGTCGACTTGGTAAGCTGTCGCGGATTGATTTAAAGCTGGACAGCGGCATCTCCCGTGATGCTTTTCGTCGCAGCTTATCTAAAGAATTTGCGAATGAATCGACGAACGAATTTACGAATAAACTTAATAAGCACTTATTGATCACAGAGAGTGCAGATCAGGAGGCGCGCAGTGCCAATATGTCACGTGCATATCGCGTTAATTTGAACGTGCTTGCTTTGGTCGCCTTATTCACCGGCGCATTTTTGATTTTTTCAACACAGGCTTTGTCGGTACTGCGCCGGCGTTCTCAGTTTGCATTGTTGCGTGTGATTGGAATGACGCGGTCTTTGTTGCTGCGCCAAATTTTGTTAGAGGGCGGAGTGCTTGGGGCGCTCGGGTCTTTGGTGGGACTGGCTTCCGGATATGGCATGGCCGCACTGGCGCTACGTTTTTTTGGTGGCGATTTGGGTGGCGGTTATTTTCCCGGCATCCGCCCCAGTGTGCAGTTTGATTTGACGTCTGCTGCCGTTTTCTTTTTACTCGGTACGGGGATTGCGTTGCTAGGAAGTTTGGCGCCCGCCTTAGAAGCGGCTCGCGCGCAGCCGGGACCTGCATTAAAGTCCGGCAGTGAGGATGTTGCGATGACGCGCTTCGCATCGCCTTGGCCGGCGATGATATGTCTGGCTTTGGGTGGTGTGCTGACGCAATTGCCGCCTGTATTCGAATTGCCGGTATTTGGTTATCTGGCGGTCGCTTTATTGCTTATCGGCGGTATTGGATTAATGCCTCGCTGTTCCGCAGTGGTATTCACGTTTCTCCTGAATTTTCTACAAAGCCGTGCTGCTTTGCTGAGAAAAAATCAGGTCATGTTGCTCGTTCTTGCTCGCCTAGCCAACACGCCAAATCAAGCCTCGATTGCACTGGGAGGTGTGTTGTCGAGTTTCAGTCTGATGGTGGCGATGGCGATTATGGTGTCGAGCTTTAGGGTGTCGGTCGATGATTGGCTGGCGCAAATATTGTCTGCCAATTTATATGTGCGCACAGCGTCTAACGGTGAAACTGCAGCAATGAACCCAGCACAACAAAACATGATCAGCACATTGGCAGGTATAAAGCGCGCAGAGTTTTTGCGCACAACTCCCTTGACGCTAGATATAACACGGCCACCCGTCATCATGATCGCCCGCACGATTGATGCCACAGATCCCGGGCGCACCCTGCCGCTGACTGAGGATGTGATGGATGCGACTAAGATCGCAGCAGAGACCATGCCGGTCTGGGTGTCGGAAGCGATGCTGGATTTGTACGGATATCGTGTCGGGCAACGTATCAATTTGCCTGTCGGTACAGGCGTGCATCCATTTACAGTAGCAGGCGTGTGGCGTGACTATGCGAGGCAATCTGGCTCGATACAAATTCGCTTATCAGATTATCAGCGGTTGACGGCAGACCTTACTGTGACAGATGCCGCGCTATTTTTTAATCCTGATATCAGTACGGTGTCCGTTATTAAACAGGTGAGGGCGCTACCATTTGGGAATACGGTCGAGTTCGCTGATCCTGGAGAAATACGCGCAATCAGTCTTAAAATTTTTGATCGTAGTTTTGCTGTGACATATTTATTAGAGATCGTTGCGATGATGATCGGTTTGTTCGGTGTGGCGGCAACATTCTCGGCGCAAACACTGGCGCGCAGCAAAGAGTTTGGCATGCTGCGTCATGTTGGGGTGACGCGCTCACAGATATTACAAATACTGGGTGCAGAGGGAAGTCTGCTGACAGGATTGGGGATTATGGTGGGCTTCGTACTCGGTTGGATTATTAGTCTGGTGCTGATTTTTATTGTTAATCCTCAGTCATTTCATTGGAGTATGCAAATGCATATTCCGTGGTTGATGCTGGCATCGGTCGCCGTTTTATTATTGTTATCGTCTGCCGCGACGGCGATGTTGTCAGGTGCGCGCGCTGTGGCCGGTGATTCGGTGCGGGCGGTGAGGGAGGATTGGTAATGTGGAATCAAAAGAAAAGGAATCATAGCGCTGCTTCGTATTTTTCCATTATTTTTTGCTTGTTATTGGCGATGGTTGGGACTGCCACTCAGGCAGCTTCACCTGATTTCAGTGCAGTGCAAGCTGGTAAATCGCTACAATTCCCCACCGACTTTGGTGCCCATCCCACGTTTCGTACTGAATGGTGGTACGTCACTGGCTGGCTAGACACACCGGATCATCAGGCGATCGGTTTTCAGATTACCTTCTTCCGTTCAGCAACCGATCACGACCGGAACAACCCCAGCGCGTTTGCACCATCGCAGCTAGTGATTGCGCATGCCGCGCTCTCTGATCCTAAGCTTGGACATCTGTTACATGATCAAAAAAGCGCTCGCTCCGGTTTTGGTCTTGCGTATGCCAAAGTAGGGAATACGGATGTGAAATTGAGTGATTGGCATTTGCTGCGAAACGCTGATGGTAGTTATCAGGCGCAAGTGCGTACGCGTGACTTCTCACTACAGTTACAGCTCACACCAACACAGCCACTCTTGCTACAAGGCGAGGCTGGTTACTCCCGTAAGGGACCAAAACCAGAGCAAGCAAGCTATTACTATAGTGAACCTCAACTGCAAGTGTCAGGTAAGCTGATGCGGCCAAATAGCTCTTCTGCTGTGTCTGAAAGTGCCGCCAAGTTGGGATCCCCTAACATGAAGGTGCAGGGCAAAGCCTGGCTAGATCACGAATGGTCTACCAGCGTGCTGGATGCGCAAGCCACAGGCTGGGATTGGCTCGGCGCCAATCTGGATAATGGTGACGTGCTGATGGCGTTTCAAATCCGTAATCAACGCGGTGAGACTGTCTGGTCGCATGCAACGCTGCGCGATAAATCCGGCCAAGCTACACAATTTTTGCCAGAGCAAATTCGCTTCCAACCTGTGCGTACATGGCGCTCACCTCGCACTAATGCAACTTATCCGGTTGCCACCACGATCTCTACTGCAAATACGCAGTGGCAAATCACGCCTCTACAAGACGATCAGGAATTAGATTCGCGTCGCTCAACTGGGGCCTTGTATTGGGAAGGCGCTGTTACGATCCAGAGAGACGGCAAGCGCGTCGGTCAAGGGTATCTGGAGATGACGGGTTATGTTAAACCGATGAAGTTATAGTGAGACATAGTTAATGGTAAATTAAATATACTCTCTATTAGTATAAATTACTGTCCATATAATCATTGGGTAGGAGGACATATTTATTAAAAATAAGGGGGAGTATATTGATTTCAATGCATTTATTTCATTATTTTTACTGAAAATACCGTCACTGCGAGTTAATTTAGATCAGCTCCGCTTACGTTCAACATCCGCTCAACATCTGCTCTAAGCAAACTCAAGGTCTGTTCGATTCGGCATCCCGAGCACCATCCCATCCACCACCTAAAGCCTTAATCAGATACACCGATGTCAGCATTTGCTGACCGTTGATTTGTACTGCCTGACGTTGATTGTTGAGCAGAGTTTGCTGCGCTGTTATGACGTTTAAATAGGTATCCAGGCCGCCTGTGTAGCGATCATTGGCGAGATCTAGTACGCGTTGCGAGCTGCGCACGCTGGCGTTTGCTTGTTTGCCGGCGTCGTTTAGGATGCTTAATCCGGTCATGCCATCTTCAACCTCTTGCATGGCAACCAGTACGCTTTGGCGATAACTGGCGACCGAGGCGGTGTAGAACGCTTCGCTGACTTTAACCGTCGCGTTAGTTTTGCCTGCATCAAACAGAGTTTGTGTCAGTGCTGTGCCTAATGACCATAACAAGCTAGGTGCGTTAAATAAATTACTGATCTGGTTAGCATCCCAACCGCCGTTGGTTTGTAGCAGCAGGGTAGGGAAATAGGCAGACCGGGCGACGCCGATATTGGCATTGGCAGCAGCAACGGCACGCTCGCTTGCGGCGATGTCAGGGCGTCGTTGCAATACGTCAGAAGGCAAGCCTACCGGCATTGCGGGCGGCAGCATTGTAATCATCGCCGGCGCTAACTTAAAATTAGGTGCTGGCGTGCCAGTCATTGTGGCTAAGGCATGTTCATATTGTGCGCGACGGTTCTGCAATAAACTGAGCTGCGTTTTACTCGCGTCAAGCAAGGCCTGCTGTTGTGCCAGATCGAGGCCGGAGGCAACGCCTAATTCATGCCGTGCATCGATGAAATTCAGTGCTTTTTCCTGTAGCTTCACACCTTGGCTGAGCACATCAATCTCGGAATCTAGTGCGCGCAGATTAAAGTAATCTGCAGCGAGTTCTGAGGTCAGCACTAAGCGTATATTTTCAAAATCGGCTGCCGCTTGCTCAGAACTTGCCCGTGCGCTGGCCACGGTGTTGCGGACACGACCAAATAAGTCTGCCTCATAATTCACCGCGAATCCGAGCTGAAAATTATTTTGTACTGTCGATTGGTTTGCCGTGTTGTAGGACGCGAGCGGGCGGTCGGCCGAGGTTTTTTGGCGCGCAGCACCAGCTTGTAATCCGACTTGCGGAAATAAGCCCGCAGCGCTGACGCTGACCTGGGCACGTACCTGTTCCAGACGCGCAACCGCTACTTGTAATGTTTGATTTTGGGTGATCGCTTGTTGTTCTAGCTGATTAAGTTGTGGGTCCTGAAATATCACCCACCACTGTCCCTTTGGTATGTGATCGGCTGGAGTGCCTTGTACAAATGGTGCGGTGGATTGCCATGCAGCCGGCATCACGACTTCTGGTTTTTTATAGTTCGGTGCGCTGGAGCAGCCAGCTAACAATGCTAATGAAGCGACGAGGCTAGCCGGTGCCAGTGTTGTAGCCAATGACGTTGCCAATGTCCGAGAAAGACGAGTGGACTTCATGAGCCGGCCTTCTTCGTTGGGACATCACTATTGCTCTGTTTTTCAGCCGTTTTTTCCGCCACCTTTGCAGGCATCACAGTAACTGCGTCATTCTCAGCCAGCGAGTCTGCTGGATTGAGTATGAGTTTGTCAGACAAGCTGATGCCATCTAAAATTTCCAGCGCATTACCCAGATCATGTCCTATGCTGACAGTCCGCAGCTTGACATGACTTTGCGCATCTACGACGGCAATTTGGGTGCCTTCAGGACGAAACAAAATCACGTTAGACGGAACAATCATGGCATTGGAAGTGCCGCTGACGGGCAACACAACCTGTACGTATGAGCCTGCTAATAATTTGCCGTCTTTATTGTTTAAGTTAATTTCCATCTGCATGGTGCGGGTTGCTGCATCGATCGCACCGGCTGTGCGTGCGACCGTACCCTGGAAGGTCTGACCCGACATCTCACTCTGAGTCACTTTGACCGTGTCGCCAGCCTTGATCCGTTGCGCATATGCTTGTGGCACATAGACATACACACGCAAGGTATCGACCTGCGCCAGCGTGAACAGGGCGCGTCCTGCACCGCCGTTGCCGGCATCAATCAAATCGCCGATTTCTACATTACGCCGTGTTACCACACCAGAAAACGGCGCGGTAATTTTTTTAAATTCCTCCAATTTTTGCAAGCGACGGACGTTGGCCTCGGCAGATGCAAAATTCGCTTGTGCCTGTGTAAAGGCGCTGGAACGTTCGTTCAATTCCTGTTGGGTTACGGCGTCTTTTTTACGTAATGCTTCCCAGCGTTCAGCGGACGATTTGGCAAGTTCTAAACTGGATGCGGCTTGCTGGCGGGCGGCGATGGCTTGTGCTAATTGCTGATCAATTTCTGGTGTGTCAATCTCTGCCAGCACTTCTCCTTTATTGACTTTACTGCCGATGTCTTTATTCCAGCGCAATACATAGCCGGTGCTACGCGCATAAATAGGCGATTCGATTATGCCTTGTAGCGTGCCAGGCAAGGTTAAGGCGTCGGTATTTCCAGACGCTTTGGCGTTCACCGTAGTGACATAGATTTTGGCGTGCTCTGCGGTTGATTCTGCCAGTGCGTTAGTTTGAATAACGCGTAAGCCCATGGTGATGATGGCACCCACTACCAGCAGCGCTAACGTCGAGGCGCCGATCAATTTAGCTCGTTTCAAAATAGGGCCTCGGTGGTGATGTGGATGCGCGTGTGCATGAGGGTTGGAATGTTGCTCAGCATTTGCCTCATGGCTTTGCGCGCTATGTATACCAAGGACGGCGTGGCGTTGATCGGACATATCAGGACTTTCCTTCTTCTACAACAGGCGATGATGGAGGTACGGGGGAAGTATTATTTGTGGCAGCAGTAGCTTGCTTGCGATGCTCAAGGTAGCGATGGATACTGGCAAAGACGATCGGAACAAAAAATAAAGTAGATACCGTAGCGAACAGCAAACCGCCGATTACTGCGCGACCAAGCGGGGCATTTTGTTCTGCCCCTTCACCCAGACCGATTGCCATCGGGATCATACCGATAATCATTGCCAGCGCAGTCATCAACACAGGTCTGATGCGAGTAGCTCCGGCTTCCAATGCGGCTGACAGCGGCGGCAATCCGTCGTTGAGGCGCTGACGAGCAAACGAGACCATCAAAATACTATTAGCGGTGGCGACGCCCATGGTCATAATCGCGCCAGTCAAGGCGGGAACGTTCAGTGTAGTTCCCGTTAAAAATAACATCCAGACGATGCCAGCCAAGGCAGCAGGCAATGCCGTAATGATGATAAAGGCGTCCACCCAAGATTGGAAATTGACCACGATCAGCAAATACACCAAAACAATCGCCATCAGCAAACCAATACCCAGACCGATGAAAGAGGACTTCATTGTTTGTACCTGTCCACGGATATCAATCCGGGTACCACGTGGCAATGTTGGTCGTAAGTCGTTCACCAGTTTTTCTACTTGATTAGATACACCGCCCAGATCACGGCCTTCTACGCTGACATATAAGTCAATCACAGGTGTGATGTTGTAATGCGAGACTACCGCCATTTGTTGCGCTGGTTTTACGCTCACCAGATTGCTCAGAATTTGCGAGGGGACGATGCCATCGCCCGCTGTATTCGCAACCGAACTGGAGCGCACAGGCGTGCGCAATAAGGCATTTAAATCACTGACCTGATGCTGTGGCGTTTGCACAGCGATGCTATACACAATGCCATTCACCGGATTAAGCCAGAAAGCAGGCGCAGTCTGAAAGCTGCCCGACAAAGACACCAGCAAGTTCTGTGCGACATCAACCGGATTTAAACCTAGCTGTTTGATCTGGCTACGATCCACATTTAAGGCTAAGGTAGGCTGATCCATCCTTTGCTGGATATGTACATCCACTGCACCAGGTATCTGTTTAATTTGTTTCATCAGATCACTGGCGTAGCGGTAATTGGACGGAAGATTATTGCCAGCGATCTGGATATCCATGGCTGCCGGTAAGCCGAAGTTCAGAATCTGCGTCACGATATCGGCCGGTTGGAAGAAAAATTCTACCCCTGGGAAACGCTTTGGCAGTTCACGACGCAGCCGCTCAACATAGGTCGCGGTAGGACGGTGATCTTCGTCCAGTGAGATCAGAATCTCGCCATCCAGCGTGCCTATCGTGCCTGCATTGCTGTAGGACAGGTTAATGCCGCTATACGGTAAGCCAAGATTGTCGAGCACGGTACCGATTTCTTCTTTTGGGATCATCTCGCGGATGACTTTTTCCACTTCATCGGCAATACGGGCCGTCTCTTCAATACGGGTACCTGTCGGCGCACGCATATGGAGACGTATCTGACCAGAATCGACGCTAGGAAAGAAATCTCTTCCCAAGCCAAATACCAAACCTAAAGACAAAATACAAAAGCCGAGGAACATGCCGCCAAACATTTTTCTATGCGTGAGTAGCGTAGATAAAATAATGATGTAGCCACCACGGAATTTTTCAAATGCGGCGTCAAATTTGCGATAGACCCGTTGCAGTAAGCTTGGCTTTGCTGATGGATCTCTATGCGAATGATCCATCATCAGCATGACCATGGTCGGTACCAGAGTACGTGATAAGACATAGGATGCCAGCATCGCAAAAACCACAGCTTCTGCCAAAGGCACAAATAAATAGCGTGCAACACCAGTTAGGAAAAACATTGGCAAAAACACGATACAAATACACAGCGTAGAAACCAGCGCAGGGATGGCGATTTCACCGGCACCGTCCAGTATCGCTTTATGCAAATCAGAGCCTTGATGTAAGTGTCGCTCGATGTTTTCTATCGTCACTGTTGCGTCATCCACCAGTATGCCGACTGCCAGCGCTAACCCGCCCAGAGTCATAATATTGATGGTTTCTCCCAGCGCATACAGCGCCAGTATCGATGCCAGAATGGACAGAGGAATTGAGACGGCAATGATGCAAGTGCTGCGCCAGTTACCCAAAAATAGCAAAATCATGGCAGCGGTCAATACCGCAGCGATCAGCGCCTCGTGGATGACGCCGGTAATCGCGGCTTTAACAAAGACAGATTGGTCAAACAGTTGGGTGATCTTTAATTCTTTAGGCAGGGTTTGTAAGGCGGTAGGCAAGATATTGCGCAGATTATTGACGATGTCGAGTGTTGACGAGCCACCGTTCTTGAGCACCGATAGCAGCACACCACGCTCGCCATTCTGCCGGACAATATTGGTTTGGGGCGAGAAGCCATCGCGTACGCGTGCGACTTCTGACAGATAAGTCATGGTGCCGTTTTTATTCAATACCGGAATATTGTTCAACCCGGCAATCGTATCCGGTGATCCGTTCATGTTGACGTTGAATTCAGTCGCGCCGATTTTAGCGGTACCGGAAGGCAACGCCAGATTTTGCGCATTCACGGCATTCACTACATCTGTTGGTGTCAGTCCCTTTGCTAGCAGCGCTTGCGTGTCTAAATCTACTGAAACAAGCCGGGATTTGCCGCCAAAAGGGAAGGGCACCGCGGCGCCCGGAATAGTGATTAATTGTGGACGTAAAAAATTGACGGCAGTATCAAACAGCGATTGCTCATTCATCGTCGCACTCGATAACCCAAGCTGAATGACAGGGATGCTGGATGCCGAATATTTAATCACCAGCGGCGGTGTAATACCTGCCGGTAGCTGGCGTAATTGCGCCTGTTCGATAGAGACTACTTGTGCAATCGCCGTCTGGATATTGGCATTGGGCTGGAAAAAAATCTTGATGATGGAAATGCCAGCCAGCGATTGGGACTCGATATGTTCAATATCGTTGACCGTAGTTGTCAGACTGCGCTCATTGACAGCGGCGATGCGCTGCCCCATTTCTTGCGCAGACAGGCCGTTGTAGTTCCAGATAATACTGACGACGGGGATATTAATTTCCGGAAAAATATCGGTCGCCATCTTGGTCAGCACCAGTGGCGTCGATAATAAAATCAATAGCGCCATCACGATAAACGTGTAAGGCCTTCGCAATGCAATTTGAACGATCCACATCTTAAATCGACTTCCCTAGGACATACTCGGTTTGATCAGGCTTAACAATAATGGCAATCATCATCACCGCAGTGATGGCTAAAAATTTGCAGCGGAGTTTACAGCGATGGTGGTGCAAAAAACAGCGTTTAAATTACTCAGGTGTGGTTACTGCGTCGAGCGATGAAAAGTGTAAATGAATTCGCTTACTAGCGTCTAAATCTGACCCGTAAAGTTGTTACCTAAAATGCGTAATTTCTGCAGCAAATGCGTGCAAGTACAGACAAAGCTAAGGCGCTTGATTAAGCATTATTTTTGTGAATTTTATAAGACTTAAGTCGCACGGAATAAATATACTCCCCATTAATTTAATGAAAATAGCCTTATTGTCCAAATAATATATGGACAATCTATATATACATACTGGGAGTATATTTATTTAATAGATTGTGCAGTTTAGTAAGCTTTAAGCCAAAAATCGTCGTGAGCATAGATAATTTTTACTGCTACGGTGTGCCTTGCGTTTTTGTAACGAAATGTTTTGCAACGCACAAATTAGCTATTTGTATCGTTTCTGACTCCGCCTGTGGCAATAACCAAAGTAGGTATTAGTTTGGAATAATCTCAAGTAACTTCGTGACCAAAAAATCAAAGCATGTTTTGTAGCGTGCATTGAGTTTCAAATCCTCATGCATCACAATCCAGGTCGGAAATTCTATGCAGAAATCGGCAGGCAAAATGTGAACCAGATTTTCATCACGTTTTGCCAGTAAGTCCTGGCAAATTCCTATGCCAAATCCAGCGCGTATTGCCGCTAATTGAGCGACGCCGCTATCGACCCGCAAGCTGAAATGCTCTCGCCGGAGAAAAGGATATGCCTCTTGGAATGCCCGCATGTAGGGCATCACGCTATCAAAACCGATCAAACTGTGATTAGATAAATCGCTAATTTCGATGGGTATGTTGTGTTTGTTCAGATAATTTTGATGGGCGTACAAGCCTAATTTGACAACACCAATACGCCTGCTTACCAATACTTCCTGGGTCGGCTTTGCCATTCGTATAGCGATGTCTGCATCCCGATTTAGTAAGTCCTGATTCAGGTCAGATAGTACGAGTTCTATTTCTAAACCAGGATGAAGCTGCCGTAATTCTGCAAGTATGGGCGGCAAGACTTCAATACCGATGACAATCGATGACGTGATGCGCACCGCACCCCGAACTTCTTTCGCCTCTGCAGAAATGGCTCGCTCTAGGGCTGCGGTCGTTGTTTTCAGATTCTCTGCATAAGGACGTAGTGCAAGTGCGCTGACTGTCGGCGTCAATCCGTTTTGAGAGCGGGTAAATAAAGTGACACCGAGCGCTTTCTCCAGCGCTTCAATCTGTCTTCCTATCGTCGGCTGGGTCAAGCCCAATGCCCGTGCCGCACTAGAGAGTGACCCCTCTTCTAACACCGCAAGAGCTGCTTTGTAATGATCCCAATTGATGTGATTTTTATCCATACAAAAATGTATATCAGGTACACGTATTTCGTCAATTGTATTTAACTCGCTTAAAGGCCAAAATTCAAACGTCACTTACATTTAACAAAAGGAAATCAAATGACTTCAGTAAAAAAAGCTCTGGTACTCGGTGCAACCGGCGGAATCGGCGGCGAAGTTGCCAGACTCCTCGTCAAGCGAGGATGGGAAGTTACAGGACTGGTCAGAAATATTCACAGTGTCTCTCTGGGACAGGACGGAATTTTCTGGGTAGCGGGAGATGCAATGAATTCGCTTGACGTCCTCAATGCCGCAACTGGAGCGAGCTTAATTGTGCATGCGGTGAATCCACCTGGCTACCGCGATTGGGATAAATTGGTGTTACCGATGATTGACAACACCATTGCCGCGGCTAAGCAAACCGGGGCGCGCATTTTATTGCCTGGGACGGTATATAACTACGCGCCAGACATCAACTTTGATGTAGATGAAAACTCTGCCCAATTACCTGTTACCAAAAAAGGAAAAATTCGGGTCGAGTTAGAAAATCGTCTGCGTATGGCCTCACTTCAGGGAGTGAAATCATTAATCGTCAGGGCCGGAGATTTTTTCGGACCTCGAACACTGAGCAGCTGGTTCTCACAAGCATTGGTCGTTCCTGGGCGAAAAATTGAGTCTATTCAGTATCCAAGCAAAATGGGAACAGGGCATCAATGGGCTTATTTGCCCGATGTCGCGGAAACCATGGTCGGACTTATTGAGAGCAGCGAAAAGTTAAAAATCTTTGATGTATTTCATATGAATGGTCACTGGGACCAAGACGGTACCGAAATTGTTGATTCCATCCGCAGAGTCGTTGGAAACCCGGCGATTAAGATCAAAAGTTTTCCTTGGTATCTGATGCCTTTAATCGCATTTTTTAGTCCTACGGTGAAAGAAATGCTGGAGCTTCGCTATTTGTGGACGTCGCCATTAAAAATGAGCAACGCGAAATTAATTGAGGTGCTTGGTCAAGAGCCAAATACGCCTTTGGACATCGCAATCAACGCAAGCTTAAAAGGATTGCGTTGCATTTAATGAGTGACTTGACACTTTAAGGAGTAAAAAATGAGCATTATATATTTAAACCAAAATGGGGGAATGCATCGCCATCGCATATTTGGGCAACGAGAAAAATGCGATCAGTCACAATTTTGTGACTCCTTCAAACAGATGTATGGAAAATTAGTTAGGGTATTTCATGAACAAAATAAGTCGATGGAGCGTTTTCTATTGATCCCGACGGTCTGGCTACAAAAAATGGGTATTGTTGAAGTATTGTTTTCAGCCGGAGGACTCGGTTCTATTTGTGTAAATATGGCTCTGATACTGATGTCGAAGTATTTCTTCAGACTAAAATCGAGAATGAGTCTGCTGATGTTTGTCGGGGCTTAAGAGAAAAAATAATCGTCATGCTCTGAGTTTGCATCAGGTCCGGTTATTTAATCCTTTGTTTCTCCAGCTTGCGTGCCAGCGTGCGTCTATGCATGCCTAGTCTTCGAGCTGTTTCTGAAATATTAAAGTCGGTTTCTGCCAGAACTTCGTGAATCCTTTCCCACTCCAGATTTTTGATGGAGGTGGAGCGGTTTGTAATTTCTACCTCCGCTGTGCCGGCGATATGCCCGAAGGCAGCTTCAATATCATCTGTGTTGGAGGGTTTAGAGAGGTACTGGCATGCCCCAAGTTTGACTGCTTCTACCGCAGTCGCAATACTAGCAAAGCCGGTCAATACCACAATCAACATCTGTGGATTATGGTGACGAAGAAGCTGCACGCATGCAAGGCCGGATGAGTGGCCGTTTAACTTCAGATCAACGACGGCATAGGCGGGAGAATGATCTGATAGTAATTTCTCAGCATCCTCCATACTGGTCGCGTGCAAAACAGTGTAACCACGTCGCTCAAACGAGCGGCTTAGTGTGCGGGCAAAAGCAGTATCGTCTTCGATAATGAGTAACAGACGACTCTCTGACATAGTGAATAAATTCCTGAGGTTAAATCTCGGTTAAAGCATGATCGCGGCAAGTGGCAATGTTAATTGTACGACGGCTCCGCCCTCGTCGCGATTAGATGCCGTGACATGACCACCTAGTTTGCGTGCCACATTGATGACAAAAAATAGCCCTAGTCCGCTACCCGGACGACCTTTGGTCGATTGATAAGGTTCACCGATGCGTGACAAGATGGTGGGGTCGAAACCATGCCCGCTATCTGCGACCGTAAATATTAGTGCATCGTTTTCACGCCTGACTTCCATGCGCAGCCAGTCTGGGGAGGCTTCTAAGGCATTGTCGAGTACATTACAGACCATTTGCTTGAGAGCGGTGTCAAAGACGATAGGAATATCCTCTTCAATCTGATTGTCAAAACCAAACGAGACTATTGGTCTGGTCGAGATAAATTCTCTGGTGAGATCGTTTAAAAAAGTATTGATCGTGGTTTTGACTGCGGACTCACCACGTGCTTCTCCGGCCGATAGCAAGATGCCGCTGACGATACTTTTACAGCGTTGTAGTTGTGTTTCCATCTCGCTGATTTCTTCCAGCAGTTCTGCGTTATTACTGAATTCTGGCATCCGTCGCCAGTCTCCCAATATGACGGAGAGTGTCGCCAGTGGCGTACCTAATTCATGCGCGGCACCAGAGGCGAGCAGACCCATGCGTACAATATGATCTTCCTCGACTGCCCGTTGGCGCAGATCGGCGAGCTGGGCATCACGTGCGCGCAGATTGTGACCAATCCTGGTAATGAAAAAAACCAGCAGGGCGGCATTCAGCATAAAACAAATAATCAAGCCACCGACATACAAGTGCGATAGCCCGCCGTTTTCAGCGGGCGGCAAAGTTAATGGCTCAGAAAACAGTGATAATCCGGCCAGACAGGCACTGGTGAAGATAACGATGATCCAGGTTGACCAGGCTTCTAGCAACACGGCACTTAAAATGACTTGTAACAGATAAAGGAAGGCAAAGGGATTAGAGGTGCCGCCACCAAAATAGAGCTGCGCCGTCAGACTAAACACATCGATGAGTAATGCAAAAACCAGTTCGCCATTCGTCACATACACGCGCTCATGCCAGCGCAAATGACTGGCAATATTGAAAGCGATTAAGCATACAAGCACAACCAGCATTTTGACTAAGGGCAAATGGATGCCAAAGCCAAGCATCACTATCAAAATGGTTGATAGTTGCCCAAATACGGCAATCCAGCGCAGCTGGATAAGCTGCAGCATATTCTTGTGTCCAGCGGAGTTTTTGTACTCGATGGCGATGGCGGATTGTTCTGCCAGTGTTTTAGTCGCTGACTTCGTTACCGACTTAGCTGCGGTCTCTTGTTCAGTTTTTTGAGGGACGATCTTTTTTACCATGCTCACTATGTCCGCTTATTCTGATTATTCTGGAATGTTTGCAGATCTTAAATCATATTTAAAATTAAGTGCTGAAGCTCCTGGCGGACTAGGGTCTATGCTGACGAGGCTGATATTTTCTATCTCTGATGACATAAAACCAGGCAGCTCCCGTCATGATTGCGAGTAAGAACCAGACCACAGCATAAACTAAATGGTTGTTATGGAAGTTGATCACGGTCAAGCCTGCGACTGGGTAATTTCTTGAGTCCTCATCACGCTGGGTATTCAGTTTATCTTGTGATGACGTATTGGGGGCATTAGTACCAGCGTCGGCATCGATAAAAAAAGGAGCTACCTGTGTCAGAGCATTTGCAGCTGCAATTGCCTGCACATCACGTGAATACCAGCGATTACCAGCAGGGTCATTTTTTCTTAAAAAACCTCCGCCCGGTTCGGTCATACGCATTAACCCGCTGACATTGATCGTGCTAGGGCTAGTCAAATCGGAGTGATCTTTTTGGGGTAATGTCCGATACGATTCAGCCATCTTTTCCGGGATAAAGCCGCGATTAATCAGGACGATACTTTGATCTATTGTCTTGAATGGCGTCAGTACCCAGAAGCCGCCTCCCAATTCTGTGGACGCTTGTACCAGAGTGTTTTTTTCAGCCAAAAAATTACCGGTAACTTGGATATGGCGATATTCATCTGCACTTGCATTGATGCGCGGCCATTGAGCAGAAGTAGGAGCGGGTGTTGCAGCAGCATGAACGCGTTGTTCAACACGTTCAATTAAATCAAGCTTCCATTGAAGACGTTTGACTTGCCAGGTTCCCAGAGAAATAAAACCTGCAAAGATAATACCCATGCAGGCGGTGAAGGCAAATCTGAATAACATGGATCGGCGGCTGGTGCGATTGGGTAAATCTATTTTTAGTGTCAGATCAGCGTCCTCGCCTGCCATTTCTTGTTCTGGCTTACTCATCGCATAGACGGCATAGTCTTCATGTTGTCCGGCGCAGGTAACGGTGATGATGCTGGTGTTGATTGTGTCGCCGGCATTGGCATCACGCTGATCGATTCCGGTTTGGTTTCTGTTTCATGCATCATGCCAGGCATCATATTGTGATTTAAGTGATACATCACCCAGAGCGAACCACTCATCATAATGAAGACTAGCATGCCGGTGAACAGCAACGCCAGCATTGACCAGCCACCTTCAGACTTGGTATTCATGTGCAGGAAATACACCATATGCACCACGATCTGTACAGCCGCAAATCCCAACAAGATAAATCCAGTCGTACTTGATTTATCAAAGACTTTGCCCATGACCAACCAGAATGGGATTGCGGTCAAAATCACTGCCAGGATAAATCCTGTGGCATAGCTTTTCAGACTGCCATGATCCGCATGCATATGACCATGCTCGTGGTGAGCATCATGATGGTCGCTGTGACCGTGCGCCATGTGTTCTTGGTTTACGCTCATGGTAAAACTCCCATCAAATAAACAAAAGTAAATACACCAATCCAGACCACATCAAGAAAGTGCCAGAACATTGACAAGCACATCAGTCTTCTGCTGTTCTCTGGCGTAATACCATGACGACCAACTTGGAACATCAATGTAATCAGCCAGATAATACCGAAGCTCACGTGCAGGCCATGCGTACCAACTAAGGCAAAGAAGGAAGTCAGAAATCCACTGCGCTGAGGACCTGCACCTTCGTGTATCAGATGCACAAACTCATATAACTCAAAGCCAATAAAGCAGGCACCAAGTAGGCCGGTAATGGCGAGCCAGATCAAGGTGGCTGGGACGCGCTTACGCTGCATTTCCAACATGGCAAAGCCATAAGTGATAGACGACAACAATAGCAACGATGTGTTGATCGCAACCAGGGGCAGGTCAAACAATTCTGCACCTGTAGGGCCGCCTGCATAGTTACGACCAAGTACCGCATAGGTTGCAAACAGGCAGGCAAAGATCAGGCAGTCGCTCATCAGGTAGAGCCAGAAACCGAGCAAAGTGCCGTTTTCCGGATGGTGCTCTTTGACATAAAAATCGCTGCTGACATGCGTGCCAGCGTGTGAAGTTGCACTGATGTTCAAACTGGTATTCAAGTTCGTGCCCTCATTTGGAAAAGTTACAGTATTAGACATAGCTCACACCTTGGCCGGTACCTAACAAGCGAGTACGTTCGCCTTCAGTATGGACGACATCAGCAACAGGGATGTAGTAGTCACGTTTGTAATTAAAGGTGTGAACAATAATTGCCACCATCATTGCCGCAAAGCCCAAACCTGCCAGCAACCACATTTGCCAGATCAGGGCAAAGCCACATATGGCACTCAGTAAGGCGATGACAAAACCGGCACCAGTATTCTTCGGCATATGGATCGCCACAAAACCATCTTGAGGACGAGCGTATTGGTTACTCTTCATATCCGCCCACGCATCGTTGTCATAGACTTTTGGTGTGAACGCAAAGTTATATGCTGGTGGTGGCGAAGATGTCGACCATTCCAGTGTACGGCCACCCCAAGGATCGCCAGTAAAGTCACGCAGAGAGTCACGACGCTTAAAGCTGACGTACAACTGAATGATGAAGGAGGCGATACCCAAGGCAATCAAGAAAGCACCGAATGCAGCGATCTGGAACCAGATTTGCAAAGACGGATCTTCAAAATGGCTAAGACGTCGTGTTACACCCATCAGACCGAGTACATACAAGGGCATGAAAGCGAAGTAGAAACCAATCGTCCAGAACCAGAAGCAGCATTTACCCCAGAAGTCATCCAATTTGTAGCCAAAAGCTTTTGGAAACCAGTAGTTAATTCCGGCAAACATACCGAACAACACGCCACCGATAATCACGTTATGGAAATGAGCGATCAGGAACAGACTATTGTGCAGAACGAAATCGGCTGGCGGTACTGCTAACAATACGCCTGTCATACCACCGATGACGAATGTGATCATAAAGCCGATGGTCCACAACATAGGTAATTCAAAACGAATACGGCCACGGTACATCGTGAACAACCAGTTAAATATCTTCGCACCGGTCGGGATAGAAATAATCATGGTCGTAATGCCGAAGAACGAATTGACGCTCGCACCCGATCCCATGGTGAAGAAGTGATGCAGCCATACGAGGTAGGACAGGATAGTAATCACGACTGTCGCGTAGACCATTGATGTGTAACCAAACAGACGTTTGCTGCAGAATGTCGATACGATTTCAGAGAAAATACCGAATGCAGGTAAGACCAGAATATAAACTTCAGGATGACCCCAAATCCAGATCAGGTTGACATACATCATGGCGTTGCCGCCCATGTCATTGGTGAAGAAGTTCGTTCCAACCATACGATCCAGCGACAACATACCCAACACTGCAGTAAGGACAGGGAAGGCAGCAACGATTAACACGTTGGTGCACAGCGCAGTCCAGGTAAATACTGGCATCTTCATCATGGTCATGCCAGGGGCACGCATTTTAATGATCGTCGCAATCAGATTAATTCCCGAAAGCAAAGTCCCGACCCCCGCGATCTGTAACGACCAGATATAGTAGTCCACACCCACATCCGGACTGGACATGATTCCAGAGAGCGGTGGATATGCCAGCCAGCCAGTGCGTGCGAATTCGCCAACGAATAATGAAGCCATCACTAAACCGCCGCCAAATGCAGTCATCCAGAAGCTAAAATTGTTCAGGAAAGGAAAAGCCACATCGCGTGCGCCGATTTGCAGCGGCACGACATAGTTCATCAAGCCAGTCACTAATGGCATCGCAACAAAGAAGATCATGATTACGCCGTGTGCCGTAAAAACCTGATCATAGTGATGCGGTGGCAGGAAACCTGCTGAGTCTCCAAACGCCAGTGCTTGTTGCAGGCGCATCATGATGGCATCAGCAAAGCCGCGCAGCAGCATTACCAGTGCAAAAATTACATACATAATGCCGATTCTTTTATGGTCGATACTGGTGAACCATTCACGCCACAACATACCCCAAACGCGGAAGTAGGTCAGCGCCGAAAGAACTGCGAAACCACCGATACCGACCACAATAAATGTAGCTAATAGGATAGGTTCGTGAAAGGGAATCGCATCCCAAGTGAGACGGCCGAAGATCAGCTTCGTCAAATCGATATGGTCTTGCATCATTGTTTTCCGATGGTAAGAGGAGATGCTGTACAAATTTCAGCGTCGATGTTGAAGGACAATCGTGTTGCGTTATCTTGCTTCAGGCGTTGCGTAAAAATATTGGTGAAATCTGCTTTGGCATTGGATGCAGCATAGGCTTTCGCATTTGCTCTAGCATCGCTCATCATCATTTTGTCCATGCAGACTTCGCCTGCACCAACGCAACGATTCAGGATGGCATGATACAAATCCGCATCAACGCTCGCATAATGACGTACCGGGTCACGCTGACTTGGCTTTTCTAGTTCCAAATAATTTGCTCGATCCAGTACCTGAGCTTTCGCTTTGGTAGCTTGCACCCACAGATCGAAATTTTGAGCGCTCATGCCATGAAACTTAAAGCGCATATCCGAAAAACCTGCACCACTGTAATTGGCAGAGAAGCCCTCAAACTCACCCGGTTTATTAATCACCGCGTTGAGTGAAGTTTCCATTCCCGGCATGGCATAAATCTGACCAGCCAGCGCAGGAATAAAGAAAGAATTCATCACGCTAGATGCTGTGATTTTAAAGTGAACAGGCACATCCACCGGTGCAGCCAGCTCATTTACTGTAGCGATGCCAAGGTCGGGGTAGATGAACAGCCATTTCCAGTCCAGCGCTACTACTTCGACATTTAAGGTCTTGGTGCCCACAGGAATAGGGCGATTTTCATCTAGGCGCGATAACTTACGGTAAGGATCTAAGGTATGAGTACTGATCCAGGTGATCAGGCCCAGAGCGATAATAATCAGCAGCGGTGCGCCCCAGATCACTAGTTCTAGCTGAGTTGAATGATCCCAGTCAGGTTCATATGTCGCGGCGGTATTGCTTTTTCGGTAGCGCCACGCAAATACGATCGTGAGAATGATCACCGGAACGATGATAAGCAACATCAGCAATGTTGAAACCCAGATCAGGTGGCTTTGCTGAGCAGCAATATCACCTGATGGATTCATTACTACCGTGTTGCAGCCTGCCAGCAAAACAGCAGGAAGGAGAGCTAATCCGCGACGTGCAAATAATGGAATCATGATGTGATAAGTCAGTATGTGTGAAAATTTTATGCTAATGTACTCTTACCGATATGCCTTGGCGATTGGACGTTTTGTCCTAGTTTTCAAATAAGCACGAAAAAAAGAGTAACGTTCAACGACCTAACTACAATTCGAGAGACAACTATGGCCAGCATTAGTACAAACGATAACGAACTGCCTTCCAACTATATGACAGATTCTAAAATTAGTAATGTCAGAAACACTAAATCTGATCATTCGTCGATTGCTCCTAGTGAGATCGCAATTGGTGTCGTGATTGGTCGAGCGTCTGAGTATTTTGATTTTTTTGTGTATGCGATTGCCTCGGTGCTGGTTTTTCCTCAGGTTTTTTTTCCTTTTGAGCAACGATTAGAAGGCACTCTTTACGCCTTCGTGATTTTTTCATTTGCATTCTTAGCCCGTCCGTTTGGCACAGTGACTTTTATGGAAATCCAACGGCGACTGGGGCGTGAAGCTAAGCTCACCATTGCCTTATTTTTGCTTGGTATTTCCACCGCTGGGATCGCGTTCCTCCCGACTTACTCCCATCTTGGCGTAACTTCTATCGTGTTACTTTCTTTGCTGCGGATAGGGCAGGGCATTGCGCTGGGCGGCTCTTGGGACGGTTTGCCTTCTTTACTTGCTCTAAATGCGCCACAAAATAAACGTGGCTGGTACGCGATGTTAGGGCAATTAGGCGCGCCAGTGGGCTTCATGATTGCCGCTGGTCTGTTCGCTTATATGGTCACAAATTTGTCTAGTGAAGACTTCCTGGATTGGGGCTGGCGCTATCCGTTTTATGTCGCGTTTGCTATCAACGTGGTGGCATTATTTGCCCGCTTGAGGTTGGTTTCTACTAACGAATATAAGCGACTATTGGATGAGCGTGAGCTGGAGCCAACGAATATCGTTGAGATGACCCGCTCACAAGGTCGTAACCTGTTGATTGGTGCGCTCGCGGCTTTGGCTAGCTACGCACTGTTTCATCTTGTCACGGTGTTCCCGTTATCCTGGATTACGATTTATTCCAAACGCTCGCTAAGTGGGTTTTTAGAGATACAGATGATAGGTGCGGTGTTGATGATCGTCGGCATTATTATCTCTGGCCTGGTCGCAGATCGTATCGGCCGTCGTAAGATGTTATTCACCTTGGCGCTGATGATTGCCGTACTGAGCGGATTTGTACCGGCTTTGTTAGGTGGTAGCGAGCTTGGGCAAGATATTTTTATCTTGTTAGGTTTTAGTATATTGGGGTTATCTTACGGCCAAGCTGCCGGTGCCGTGACTGCCAATTTTGCACCTAAGTATCGCTATACTGGTGCTGCCTTAACCTCTGATCTGGCATGGCTAGTGGGCGCAGGCTTTGCACCATTAGTGGCACTTGGACTGTCTTCTCATTTCGGTCTTGAATACGTCAGTCTGTACCTGTTATCCGGTGCAGCGTGCTCGATGGCAGCACTTAGCTTGAATCGAGCTTTAGAAATCAGAAATTAATATTTTTACGGTAGATCAAAGAATTGTTGCATGAAGAGCCGCTAAGCTTTTCATGCAATTGAGTTACCCCGTCAGATCGTTTGATTGTTGGTCTGAGTTTGAGTTTGATATTGTGCTTGTACAGGTAGTGCGGCAGCTACATGCGCCAGCACTACTTCATGCACAAACTGTAATTTTCCTTGAACTGGCGAAGACAGTTTGAAGGGATACGAGTCCGGCGTGCCAACGCTGCGATTTAAACTATTAAGCACGTAAGTTAATGCAAACCAGTCGCTCATGATTTCCTCAAATGAATTGATCTTGAGTGGTGGAGCAGTAATTTCCATTGCAGGCTCAGCAAATTTTTGAGGTTTTAGTGACAGACCGCAGGCATGTGCAGTCTCTAGCGTATCCACCATGTGCAGATAATGCGCCCAAGTTTCTGCCCAATCCTCTGCTGGATGCGAGCTCGCGTAGCTGCTGATAAATCGCTGCTCCCAATGCGCTTGCGGGCCATTTTCATAATGTAACTTTAGACTTTCGCTATAGTCTTGGCGCTCATCGCCAAACAGTGCGCGATATCTCTCCAGCCAGTGACTGTTGGCAATCAATCGGTTGAAATAATAGTGACCGCTCTCATGGCGAAAATGTCCGAGCAGAGTTCTATATCGTTCATGCATCTGCTCCCGCGTCCGCTCGCGCTCTGCTGGATTGGCTTCAGCGATATTAATGGTGATGAGTCCGTCATCATGTCCCGTAAAGATTTTTTCTTCGGTAACGCCATCTTCTAAGAACTGAAAAGCCAGACCGTTGACCTCGTCTTCTTGCTTAGAGATGGGTCGTAGCTTGAGCGACCAGAGTGAATACAGAAGTCGCCGTTTAGCTGATTCAAGCCGCTGCCAGAACAGATGATTTTTCTCGCTGGTAAGCGATGGGATAATTTCTGTCATCCGGCATGAGGCACATAAATCATAAGTATCGCCAGCATCAATCATCCAGTTGCATATCTGCTGATTGGCATAGTTCTGACACTGTTTGTAGAGACGTCCCTCATCAGCCGGATTCAGACTACGCCAGTTGCCGTTATCTGCTGGCTCAAAACTACTGACCGTCGTCTGTAAGTGTTGATAGCCAAGCGTACTTTGGCAATTGAAGCAAAAAGTGTTTTCAAAAAAAACCTGCTGGGAGCATTTATTACAGTGAAACGTTTTCATAGCAAGTCCGAATCCCGGGTAAATAGAAGAAATTAGTTCAATAGTAAATTTGATACGCTTGCTTCCGCTGACTTCACCTACTCCATAAGACTGGTATCCGATAATCGAACTTTACCAACGAAATTTACCGAGTTATTTGATTTTGACGATGTGTAAAGTTTGTCCAAGGGCTGACACAATAGGGCAAAATATTGTCATGATTTTATTTGCACATTTAATCACATATCTCTGATTAGACATCTTATCCGGATAGCATATTGATTTGGCTTATTTATTAATCTTATTAATCTTATTAATCCCTTGACTACATACTTAGAGATAAATAATCCTGAGCATAGTTAAAACAATAGATCAGTTCAATTCAAGATAAGCTATTTTTCCTTACCAATAATATTCAATCCATAAAATCTACTTAACTATGACGCAAAAAAAGGTGTTACTTCTGAGCGTTTCTGCCGGTGCTGGCCACATGCGTGCCGCCGAGGCGATACGTGCTTATTCGCTTGATCCGCACTATCAGGTGGTGGCGACACATCTCGATGTGATGAATTTTATGACGGCAGGATTTCGTAAGTTATATACCGATTTTTATATCAAACTGGTCAATAAAGCACCAACACTGTGGGGCTATTTATACCAGGCCTCGCACGAGGCACAGCCCGATAGTACGATGGAAAAAATGCGACGTGCGCTGGAACGTTTAAACGCACGTGCTTTGCTCAAAGAGATTGCTAACTTCAAACCGGATGCAATTATCTGTACGCATTTTTTACCTGCTGAAATGCTGTCAAGGCTGCTAAAAAAAGAGCGTTTACATTGTCCAGTCTGGGTACAAGTGACAGATTTTGATTTACACAGAATGTGGGTGCATGAGCGCATGACTGGCTATTTTGCTGCGAATGAAGAGGTAGCTTTTCGTATGCGGGCGCAGGGAATCGCAGCGGATACGATCCACGTGACCGGCATCCCGATCATGCCAAGTTTTGCTAATCAGTTAGATAGGGTGGAATGCGCTAGAGAATTCGGTCTTGATCCCGCTCGCATGACGATTATGTTAATGGGCGGTGGCGCAGGCTTAGGTAGTCTGGATACGATCGCAACACGTTTATTGGCCTTAGATAGCGATTTTCAATTAATTGTTTTAGCAGGAAAAAATTTACCAGCTTTGGCTGAGTTGCAGAGATTAGCAACGCGTTATCCCGGACGTTTATTGCCACAAGGGTTTACCGATCAGGTAGAACGTTTAATGGCATGTGCCGATCTGGTCGTGACTAAGCCGGGTGGTTTAACGACCTCAGAATGTCTGGCGATGGGCTTGCCGATGATTGTCAATTCACCGATACCAGGGCAAGAAGAGCGTAATGCCGATTACTTGTTAGAGCAGGGTGTTGCACTAAAAGCTTTTGATGATGTGACGCTGGAATATCGTATCCGTTATCTGTTGGCACATCCAGAAAAACTGGTAGATATGCGTGCCAAAGCGACCGTATTAGGTCGCGCCGATGCAGCGCGGCAAGTGCTGGAGTTAGTCTGTAAAAACACATCAAAGAGTTTTTAAAAACTCCTTAGAAAGTAGAGTCAATTGATGCCAATAATGTCGCAAATAAAATCAAAGCAGCCTGAGTCTGACGCAGGTCGGATAACCAAGGTCGGAGACTTAAGCCATACAGCTGTTCCTCTGATCGTCACCTTGTTTTGGGTCGCATTATTGGGCTTATTTTTTGCGCAGACAGAAATCCAGATTGAAGGCGGCGCGGGCTGGGCAGCCAACTTACCGACCTGGCGGATAGAGCATCACTGGTTATTAGATATCTTTTGGGGTGGTCGTCCGATGACAGGCTACCACGCTTGGGTATTTCCTTTTATTGCTATGTTTTTCCATTTTCCGTTTTTTTTCTCGCAACGCTGGACGCTCAAATTAGAAGCTAGGGCGCTGGCTTGCATTATGATGTTTTGGATCGTAGAAGATTTTTTGTGGTTTGTTTTTAATCCTGCTTATGGATTAACCCGTTTTGACCCTATACATGTGGCCTGGCATAAGAACTGGTTTTTATTTGCTCCTGCGGATTACTGGAATTTTTTATCTATCGCTGCAATATTATTTTGGTTTTCGTATCGCCAAGGGACATTCATACGACAGATCAAGAATATTTAAAAAAATTAAATCTGGTAGTCAACAGGGATTGACACACCTAAGTATAGATATCTATGACTTACTTAGATGTTCCACCGATATTAATTCTAATCAGAGACGAGAATAATATGACCAGCACCAGTAAAACAAAACGGCAGCCGGGCAATATGAAACAAGACGCGCAAGTGATTGGCTTGGTCGGCATGGCGCATAGTATTTCGCATTTTTTTCACTTGATACTGGCCCCCTTATTTCCCTGGATTAAAGAGGCTTTCAATTTATCGTATGCAGAATTGGGCTTACTGATGAGCGCCTTTTTTGTGGTGTCGGGTATTGGGCAAGCATTGTCTGGTTTTGTGGTGGATAGAATCGGAGCAAGAACCGTACTGTTTTTTGGTGTGAGCTGTCTGGGTGTTGCAGCGCTGGTGTTATCTGGTGCGCAAAATTATTTTATGTTGATGGCTGGATCAATGTTGGCAGGGCTGGGTAATAGTGTATTTCATCCGTCTGACTACACTTTATTAAACAAGCGTGTGTCGCCTGCACGCCTTGGATATGCTTTCTCGGTACACGGAATTACTGGCAATCTTGGATGGGCAGCGGCACCGCTATTTTTGGTGACTATTGCTGGGTTTGCAGGCTGGCGCACGGCACTGTTATCTGCCGCCTTTTTGCCAGTTGTGGTGTTGATCGTATTGTTTGTGTATCGCGATGTTTTGCGTACGGATGAGGTGCCAAACATTGTGTCTGGTACAGCGACGATGTCAGCTAAAGTCAGCAGTGGGACAATGGATTTCATGCGTTTGCCCGCGGTCTGGATGTGTTTTGCTTTTTTCTTTATGACGGCAATGGCGCTGGGCGGTATACAGAGTTTTGCATCGGTTGGTTTGCGAGAGATCTATGGCATGTCATTAGCATGGGCGACCACGGCTTATACCGCTTACATGCTCGCATCTGCTGCCGGCATGTTGTGGGGCGGTTTTATCGCCGCCAAAACGACACAGCATGATCGCACTATCAGTATTGCTTTTGCGGTTGCAGGTTGCTTTGCATTGTTGCTGGCAACGGGCTGGGTTAACGCCGCGCTAGCGGTGGTATTGATGGGCGCGATTGGGTTTGGCTCTGGCGTCGCCGGACCTTCACGTGATTTGTTGATACGCGCAGCAGCACCAAAAAATGCCACAGGGCGCGTCTATGGCGTGGTGTATTCCGGTCTGGATACTGGCTTGGCATGCTCACCCTTACTGTTTGGCGCAGTCATGGATGCGCATCATCCAAGCTGGATTTTTGTCTGCATCGGTGTGTTCCAGGTGCTGGCGATTTTGACGGCGGTGAATGTGGGGTCAAACACAAAAGCAAGAGCGCTGGCTGTTTAATATTTACATAAAGAACTCATGCCGAATAGCTTCAGACTCTCGCTTAAAGCTGTAACTTCTTAGCGCAGTTTGAAGTGATCTGCAAGATCAAAAATGGTTTTTAATCCGGACCATTAGTTTTTCGTGAGAATCTATAAACGACTTTGAACTGAGGCGATAAGCATTGAGGTGAAGAAGAGTAACGTCGAGGTTCACATCCATGATTTTTTAAGCTTGGGGTCGTTGTAGGTGAGGGAGTACAAAAACATACCGAAAAAATATCTATAAAAATGTCAAAAGAATGCCCAATAAAAATGCGCCTTCCAGCACGATTATGGTCTGGGAGGCGCAGAATGATTGGACGATCTATTTTTACTATTTAACAGTAATTATCGAGGAACTACAGTGTCACCACGTTTGATGGCATTGGCTTCTAATATCTTATTTCTTGCTTCGGTTTCTTTTTTGCCTTGCATGTACTTTGCCGTGCTGCCCCAGCCTTTAGCATCACCTTCTTTGAGGTCACGCGCCTGATTTTCCTGATCACTTTTGACCATGGTGGCGAGGTCTTCAAATTCTAAAAATATTTTATAGGTAATATTACTGCTGTAGTCGACTTCCAATTTAGCAACGACACCATCACCTACCCATTCATAGCGCTGCGTTTCACCCATCATGGCGCGCCATTCTTCTGGTGTTAATTTGTAGCTAGGATCAAACGCACAGCCTTTACCCACATTTAAATTACCAGCCTCATCTAATAAAGACGAGCGTCCTGATACTGCTGGACAGCTTTCACGAATATACCGTTGCCATTTTCCTTTTTGAAATTGTGCAATCAGCTTTTCAACAAAGGCTTGTCCTGCTTCGTGGGTTTTAATGTGTGCTTTAAATTGTAGAGTGACATTGTTAACTGCGAGATTGTTGTTATCAGGTTCATCAGCGTACATAGTAAAAGCAAACAGTGATGAAGCTGTTATCTCATAACCTGGTCTCGAATAGCGAGCAGGAATATCGTCAGGAATTTGGTTAATGCTGTACGACACTTGTCCAGCGGTTTTGCTAGAATTGAACCTCGGTACTCCTGTAGATTTTGCTGTTTCTACAATATTTTTACCTAATTCAAACTTAATCTCTGACATTTTTTCTGTCCCAAAATAGTAATAAACCAATAGCCCGGCAACCAATAAAAATACGAACAAAATACCCCGCCGCTTCATGCGTTTAACCATCCTTGAATTTTGCGCAATTCGTCTTCCATGTACGGACGGTATTTAGACATTAATCGATTAAAATCTTTAGCGATTTGAGCGACAAACTCCATCCTATCGTCTTTATTAGGCAAACTCTTTTTCGCACCTGTAAACCGATCTTTGAGTCCATCAGGCGCATCAAAAATAGTTTGTAAATTTGGATCATTTGTTTTAGGAGCGAAGCTATATATCACCTTGAACTGCGGTGATAACCATCCACCGGTAAGGCGACTAAATTCGTGGTTCATATCCATGGTTTTTTTGAGTTCGGGATCATTGTAGATCAATGGCTGCAATACATTGACTTGTTCGTGTTGCGCGATGATCGCAAGTTCTTTTTTCTGATTATTAAATTTTTCGTTTTTGTCGGAAGTTGAGTGTTCTTCGATGATTTTCGCATACGCCTGTCGAATCTCCCCCGTCACCTTAAACTGCCTTGCCTTCACAATCTCTGCGATGGCTGCGCTGTCTTTAGCGACACGACTCAGTTCGATATGTTCTGATTCCATCACAAAGTAAGCTTCTTTGAATTTGCCCCAATACGGACTAGCAGGGGTGCGATATCCATTGTCGTATTCTTTTACATGCGCTTTACAGTAACTATGCGCTAATTGCGTGGCGGCGGTATATTGGCCGTAACCACCATCCTGACTCCAGCTGGGTGGTGTGTCAAAGTAGCTGCCCGCCTTTTTGTAGACTGGATCTGCGCTCAGACGGCCACTGAGCCGGCCTAGCCATTCGGGGCCGAAAGGGAGTTCTTCTACAGCAGTTTTGGATTGAATCTGAAACGTCGCTAAGTTGCGCTCACCCAGACAGGCATCTAGCCGAGTTTTATTCAGACTGCCATCCCGATTGATACCATATTCCATAAAAAACCAGAGCCAAGGGTAAATATCCATAAATAACCAGAGATTACCTCTGGCCAGCGCCGCATAGGTTCGCATCACATGTTGGTACGGCGAGCTACCGCTGCTCATCAGACTGCCTATATCCGCTAGTGAAGAATTACGGAAGGCACTGGCAACATCCTTCCATTCACGTTGCAAGACTTCTTCACGAGCAAAGCGGTAGGCCTCCACAATATCTTTGACGACAAAGGCAGCGAGTGCGACCCAATAAAACTGGAGATTACCTTTGGATTTATCGCTGCTTTTGAAATACAGATCGGCATAATTGGCGGCGATCCGTTTGGCGCGACGTTCCGGGTCATCAATCAAGTAATAGCAAGCATCTTTGGGACTTTTTTCACAAACGGCAATGAGGGCTGCTTCTTGGGCGAATGACCACAGATGCTTGTACTGCACCGTCGCGGTATGTTGAGAATTGGGCGTGGTGTTGGTCATGCAGGTACCCAACACTTCCAGATGTACGCCGTTTTCTATTTCTGTATGATCCATTGATGGAGTTTCCGTGAATGTAATGCGTATTAATATCGCTTAGTGATCAAACTCAGCAATAAGATTTGGCAACAGGGCTTATTTTTTGAGCTTAAATGCTGAGTAGCGCAGCGCGTAGTCCAGAGGTTGTGCACTTGCTGTATCCAGCCGCTCAATATCACCTTTTTCTGGGCTTTTATTAGTCACTTTTTGCGTTTTGTCAGTCTTGTTGACGACATGAATAGGCATGTCTGCTATTGGCGCGTCGTGGGCATCTTTATAAACGATTTGTTCATCGTATTTTACAAACAAAGATTTTTCTGGGGGAATAGGTGGGACGATGCGATCAGGCAAAGGAGCAAGCGTCGCCGCCCCCCTAGCCCCAGCATCAAAAGCATGCTGTCCACCTTTAACCGTAAAGTTGCCCGGACAAGCAAACGTAATATTCGCCCCCTCCAAGGTAATCGACGACTGGCCTGCTTGCAGCGTGATCTTCTGCTTGGCATTGATCTCAATCTGATCATTGACTGACACCACGGTAATAGCCTTGTCCGCCAACAACTCCAGCTGACCGGTATGCGCCTGCAAGGACAAAGGACCATTCCCCGCAAACACCTGAATCCCCCCCGCATGGCTAAACAAACTCGTCGCCTCACCCGACACCAGCGACGTCGTCATCGCCGCCGCCCAATGGCTATCGGTCTGGGTCGTCCACTGAAGATGCTGACCTGCGAACAGCGCAGTGGACGCCGGACTCGC
>NZ_JBEONQ010000026.1:0-75750 GCF_040544445.1 Undibacterium sp. GrIS 1.8
CGGCAACTTTCGACTGGCTGGTCAAAAGGCAGAATGCTATCGCATCTGACCCTTTGACTTTTTATTCAATGTTGCTCTTCGTACTTGAATCCGCCAACGCAGATAAAGTGATCATTGCGATCAATGTATATCGAATTTATCTGCGTTTCTTCACGTTTTAGAGTTTGCTTTTGGTGCCAGCGTCTGCTGCGACAAGCTCAGTCACTATCTTGGCTGGCATCACCACAGACTGGCTGACAGCTACATTTGCTGCGTGAGGTAGATTTTGCATAGTAGCAGCATGCGGTACAAAAGGTGCCGAACTTGGCAACAAAGGTACCAGCAGCAGCGCCACGATATTAATAATTTTGATCAGAGGATTGATCGCGGGACCCGCTGTATCTTTGTAAGGATCACCGACCGTATCGCCCGTGACCGCTGCTTTATGCGCCTCTGAACCTTTGCCGCCATGATGTCCGTCTTCAATATATTTTTTAGCGTTGTCCCAGGCGCCACCACCAGTGGTCATAGAGATCGCGACAAACAGTCCTGTCACGATCGTGCCCATCAGCAAACCACCCAAGGCCGCTGGCCCGAGTAGCAAGCCCACCAGCACGGGCACGATGACTGGCAACAGCGACGGCACGATCATCTCTTTGATGGCCGAGGTCGTCAGCATATCGACAGCCTTGTCATATTCTGGCTTGCCAGTGCCATCCATGATGCCTTTGATCTCTTTAAACTGGCGGCGCACCTCTACCACCACAGCACCCGCTGCACGCCCTACTGCCTCCATCGCCATGGCACCAAACAAGTAAGGGATCAGGCCACCGATAAACAGGCCGACGATCACTTGTGGGTTCGATAAATCAAACGAGGTACTTTTACCGACCGAATCCAACGCATGAGTGTAATCAGCAAACAAGACCAGCGCTGCCAGACCAGCAGAACCGATTGCATAGCCTTTAGTAACTGCTTTAGTGGTATTGCCAACTGCATCTAATGGATCGGTAATTGCGCGCACTGATGCTGGCATCTCTGACATTTCGGCAATGCCGCCTGCGTTATCGGTGATTGGGCCATAAGCATCCAGCGCCACGATAATGCCTGCCATCGACAGCATAGAAGTCGCGGCAATCGCAATCCCATACAAACCCGCCAGCCAATAGGAGGCCAAAATCGCGGCGCAGACTGCCAGTACCGGGTAGGCAGTGGATTTCATCGAGACGCCAAGACCAGCAATGATATTGGTGCCATGCCCGGTAGTCGATGCCTGGGCGATATGTTTGACCGGGGCAAAATCAGTACCGGTGTAGTACTCGGTGATGTAGACCATTAAACCCGTCAGCACAATCCCGATCACGGTAGAGCCCATCATAGGCACACGCATATCTGCCGGCATGATCTGCCACGTTACAACAGCAAATCCGATCAGCGATAAACCCGCCGCCCACCACAAGCCCGTGTATAAAGCAGACATGATTTTTTTGCCAGGCTTGGCTTTGACCATAGAGCAGCCAACGATCGACGCCAGAATTGAGACAGCACCCAACATCAGCGGATAAATGATGGCCTCGCTAGTCGCATTGGGAACAATCAAGGCACCCAATAACATGGTGGCGATTAAGGTCACGACATAGGTTTCAAACAAATCGGCTGCCATGCCTGCGCAGTCGCCCACGTTGTCACCCACGTTGTCGGCAATCACGGCGGGATTACGGGGATCATCTTCCGGTATGCCCGCCTCTACCTTACCGACCAGATCAGCACCGACGTCGGCACCTTTGGTAAAAATACCGCCGCCAAGACGGGCAAAAATGGAGATCAGTGAAGCGCCAAACGCTAAACCGATGAGCGGTTTAAGTACATCATGCTGAGACAACACAAGCTCAGGGTGGCCTGCTGCGGAAACCACCAGCAACCAGTAAAACAAAGTGACGCCCAGCAAGCCCAGACCGACCACCAGCATGCCGGTAATTGCACCGCCTCTAAACGCGACATCCAAAGCCTCATTAATGCCCTTGGTTGCAGCTTGCGCCGTGCGGACGTTGGCACGTACCGAAACATTCATCCCGATAAAACCACATGCGCCAGATAACACAGCACCCACTAAAAACCCTGATGCCGTCATCAGACCCAAGCCGGGCGCAACCGCAATGGCGATAAACAATACCGCACCAACCATCGCAATGGTTCGGTATTGCCGGGCCAGATACGCTGCTGCACCCTGCTGTATTGCAGCAGCAATTTCTTGCATGCGAGGGTTGCCCGCATCTTGTTTCAAAATCCAGCTACGCGAGACCAGACCATAGGCCACGGCGACGATACCGCATGCAATGACGTACCATAAATTTGTAGACATATTGACTCCTCCAATTGTTATGGGCTTCTTTTGCATGGGCAGCGTCAACTACCAAGTGCAAAATTGCCCTATGTAATTATCGTAAGTTCGGTAAGTATCAAAAATAGAGAGTGGAACTGAAACTAAGACAGAGCAAAAACATGGAGCAAAACAGATCACAAAAAATCGTGATGAGATAAAACGGTGAAAAAGTAAAACAACGACAAATCTCACTTCTTAATGATGCTTGATACGTCATACGTGGCGCGTGATGCTGCGTAATGTGATCGGTGTCGGCATCAAAAAGTGATGGCTACAAGGTGCTGCAAAACTCAATCATTAGAGCTGAATCTTTAGAGCTGAATCCTTAGAACTGAATCCATACAACTTAGTCGTTACAACTTATCCGTGGCCCGTTTTTGGAGGAAAATTTGTCTGGGGGCGGTTGACAAGAAAAAAGCGGACAATCTTGTCCGCTTTTATTTATTCTGAGAGTGCGGCAAAGGCACTGTCTCTGATGGTTTCTACTGGTCCAATACCAACTATTTTGCGATACTTTGGCGCACCTGGCTGACCTGATTTTGCCCAGTCGCCGTAATAGCTGACAAGTACTTCAGTTTGTTCGTGATACACACTCAGACGTTTTTTGACAGTTTCTTCTTTGTCGTCATCACGCTGGATCAGTTCTTCACCAGTGACATCGTCACGGCCTTCTACTTTTGGCGCATTGTATTTGACATGATAAACACGGCCAGAACCCGGGTGCACACGGCGACCACTCATACGATCAATAATGGCATCGTCCGGTACTGCGATCTCTAAAACATAATCAATGATAACGCCAGCGTCTTTCATTGCATCAGCTTGCGGCGTGGTGCGTGGAAAACCATCAAATAAATAGCCATTAGCGCAATCAGATTCTTTCAGGCGATCTTTTACCAGACCGATGATGATGTCGTCCGATACCAAGCCACCCGCATCCATCACTGCTTTGGCAGCCAAGCCCAAAGGTGTGCCAGCCTTGACCGCGGCACGTAGCATGTCGCCAGTCGAAATTTGGGGAATATTGAATTTTTCCTTGATGTAATTGGCCTGCGTACCTTTACCGGCACCAGGCGCTCCTAACAAAATAAGACGCATGTTATTTCCTAAAGACGAGTTTGAATTTTTTGTATCCTGTTACATCCCAACCCGAGGTCGTGATGCCGTATTTTTTTGTACTGAAGAGATATTTGCCGTGCCTGTTATTTTTTAAGACTGAACCAAATCCCTTGCAGCAATGTTGCTGGATCGGTTTTGATTAAATCCTATTTTTATTCAAATGCAGCACTACTAATATCACAGTATCTTTTCACGAAACTTACCACAATTTTTTATATTATTGATGCTTTGCCATGAAATCAGCTGCGCAACGAAGTATTTTCATGCAATTCGCACATTTCGCCGACCAATTCTATCGATTCTGAAAACGCGATCAATTCTGTTATTGAACGCGAAACTGATCGATTTTTCGGCATCTCAATAGAATTGTCTTACCCGAATCAAATCCTCTGGCGTGTCCACACCGGGAGCAGGACTGGTGTCTGTAACATGAACCGCAATCGCATGACCGTTCCATAAGACCCGCAGTTGTTCTAAGGCCTCAATTTGTTCAAGCGGAGAAACTTCCAGATTGGGATAAGCCAAAAGAAAATCATTGCGGTATGCATACAAGCCAATGTGTCGCAAAGGCGCGTAACCGGTCGGCAATACATCGCGATTCAGAGCAAAAGCATCACGATGCCAAGGGATCGTTGCACGCGAAAACATCAGCGCTCGACCAAACTTATCCAGCACAACTTTCACGACATTGGGATTAAACACGTCCTCCACGTCATGCAAAGGATGCGCGGCGGTTGCCATGGGGACTTGCGTAGTAACAAGCGCGGCAGTCGCCGCAATCAAAGCCGGGTCGATCAAAGGCTCATCGCCTTGCACGTTGACTACGACTGCATCCGCCGCCAAGCCCAACAATGCTGATACTTCAGCGATCCTGTCAGTGCCAGAGGGATGATCGCTGCGGGTCATACAAGCTGGTATGCCATGCTCACGGCAAGCAGCCAGAATGTCAGCATGATCGGTCGCCACCATAATTTGCGACGCGCCGGACAGCATGGCACGCTCAGCGGTACGTACCACCATGGGCTTACCGCCCAGATCTGCCAGAGGTTTATTAGGTAAGCGGCTGGAAGCTAAACGTGCTGGAATAATGACACTAAAACTCATTTTACAAGCCCGTTCAGGCAGGTGGAAAAGCAGGCAACTGACGCGCCTGATCTACCCACATGATAGGAATATCGTCACGGATAGGGAAAGCCAGTTTGTCTGCATTGCAGATCAATTCTTTTGCTGGCTTGTCGTACACCAGCGGGCCTTTGCACAAAGGGCAAACCAAGACATCAAGCAAGCGTGCGTCCATGTTGTTTCTCCGAAATCAGTTCAATTATATTGGTTACAAAAGCAGCATCGAGTTGCGCATCGACTGGCACTACCCAGAGTCGGGCATCTTGTTGCAATGCAGGGATTTGCCGACATTTTACTGCATCCTTTTCTGTCATCAGGATGATGTCGGCATCTATCTGCGCAAAACTTGTCCCAGTGAACGAATGGTGATCAGGCAAAGCCAGCGTCGCGCATTCCACGCCAACGATTTGCAGCATGTTAAAAAAACGCTGTGGATTGCCAATACCGGCAGCAGCGGTGATTTTCAGCTTGCTGGCGCTAAGGGCAAGCAAGCTTTGTTGATGCTCGATATTTCCAAGCTGATAAATTTGTCCTGGCACTAAGCGCATACGGACAAAGGATTCGCCGATGCCGGGAGGTGTCAATTCTGGCGGTGCATTTAACACCGTAACATCACGACGTCTTTGCACCGGCTCTCGCAAAGGCCCAGCAGGCAACATCCAGCCATTACCAGCACCACGTTGATCAAACAACACAATTTCAACATCTCTGGCGAGGGCGTAATGCTGTAAGCCGTCATCAGAAATGATTACATCCGTGGCCGGATGCAATTCCAGCAGCGTCTGCGCAGCCAACACACGCTGCCGTCCGACTACCACTGGGGATTGCGTGCGCAGGTGGATCAGCAAAGGCTCATCACCAATAATTTGCGCTAAGGAATCTGTTTTCACCTCGGTAATGCTGTCCGCTTGTGCGGCATAACCTCTGGAAATCACACCCGGCGTCCAACCAGCCGCTTTTAATTGTTGCACTAAAAAAATGACCAGCGGCGTTTTACCGGTACCACCGACAAAAATATTACCGACCACGACCACAGGCACTGCCAGACATGTTTGCGGTTTGTAGCCCATCATGATCAGACCAAAACGAAAACTCACCAGCATCTGGAACAATTTAGCCATCGGCCATAGCAAACAGGCGAGCAAACCACGCCGCAGCCAGGCGCGCATCAAAACGGCTTCGAGCATTGAACGCAAGGAAAGTACTCCAGAGAAATAAGCAATCAGCTTGCAGCAAGAGCGCGCAAATACATCTACAACATACTCCCAACCAGTACCAAGTTCATAAAGGAGATTGTCCAGATATTCTTTGGACAACTGAGCATCTCATTAAGATACTCCCCTTTTTTGACATCAATATACGGCTAAAATAGTACTGGAGCTTGATGACGCGGATTAACTACTGTTTGATTATTTGGACTTAGCAGACGCCTGCGCGGCAAAAGTAACTTTCGCTAAACCAGCGATCCTGGCAGCCTCTAATACGTCCACCACTGATTGATGGGTAGTAGCCCGGTCAGCATTGATGATGATTACTGGATCAACTTTGGTACCGGTTTTACCTACATCCATCGCCGTGACTACTTGTTTTAAATCTTCTGCCAATGTCGCCGTATCCAAAAACGAGACTGGCTGATTATTGATTTTGTAGCGACCTTGGGCATCAATCCCGATATCGATCTGATTCGGCTTGTCTTGCGCTTTTTCTGCATCTGCCGTCGGCAAGGTGATTTGCAATTCTGTAAAACGGCTATATGTCGTCGTGACCATCAAAAAAATCAAAATCACCAGCAACACGTCGATGAAAGGGATCAAATTGATTTCGGGGTCTTCTCGCCCCTGACCTTTGCGGAAATTCATTATTTTCTCGCGCTGTGTACGGTATCGACAAATTTCACCGCCTGCTGCTCCATATCGACCACCAAGCTATCCACCAGTGCGCGGAAATGCCGATAAAAAATCAAGGCGGGCATCGCAATCATCAGGCCAAAACCGGTGTTGTACAAAGCTACCGAAATACCATGCGCTAATTGGGCTGGATTGGCGCCGGAGGCATTTTGTGAGCCAAAAATCTCGATCATCCCGACGACTGTACCGAACAAGCCCATCAACGGCGCCAGCGATGCAATGGTGCCCAGCGTCGTCAAAAAACGCTCCAATTCATGCGCTACGCCACGACCAGCTTCTTCAATGGACTCTTTCATGACTTCACGGGGCGCATTGACGTTACGCAAACCGGCGGCCAGGACCTTGCCCAAAGGAGAATTATTAGCCAACTGATCAATCACCTCCTGCTTGATTTTGCCAGCGTGATACACGCGGATCACCTCATCCAGCAAGGTGCGCGGCAAAATACGCTGACGGCGCAGGGACAAAGTACGTTCGATAATTAATGCCAGCGCGATAATCGACGCGACTAACAAAAGGTAAATAGGCCAGCCAGCCGCTTGAATAATGGCAAACAAAAGTGACTCCTTAGTCCGGAATTTGTAATGTGTGAAGGGAAAGCATCTAACCCCGCAATGTAGCGCGTTGTCTGCTTACGAGCAAGTATCGCTGCATGATCATTCGAATTTAATTTCTACATCTACAACAATGTTACTCAAGGCAACTTAGGAAATTCTCCCGTTTCAAATTGCCTATCAAGCATTCTCACTTGTCTCTACCTAAACGACCAACGCTTATGTCCGATATAACTGGTAAATACAGGAATAATTACTCCTACGGCATGAGCAATCTCTTTGGTATAGCTTGCTACTCCGACCCAAGGCAAAAAGTGATATGCCAAAAATATACTTATGAACCAAGTTTGCATTATAGCGACGAGATTAACCAATAAAAAAAATAAAGCGGAACTATAGATTGACCGCTGACTTTCCCTAAACACAAACAATTTAGCCAACACAAAAGCAGTTAACATACCCGTAATGTAAGCGAGAATCACCGCAGCAGAGAATCCCATCCATAGGTTGAAAAAAATACGAGAACCGAAATTGATAGCGGCAGAAGTACCGCCAGTTAGCAAAAAAATCAGAAACTGACGAGACGTGAATTGCCGCAGGTGGAACTTCACGCGATGACATTTCTAGCTAATTTCCGACCAAAGTCAATACTCTCGGAAATACCTCGATCTTCAGGGTAGTAGTAGGATGTATCTGCTACCCACAAGCCCTTGACCGGCAAAGCGACGGGCGGCAATTTATCAAGGTAACCTGGATCGCAAATCGGTTGAGCATAACGATAACGGCTAGCACGAATATCGATAAAATCATCATCACTCAAAGCAAGATTAATCTTCTTCAGGTAGCGCCGCACTTTATCCAGAAACATTTGGTCAGGCTCACTGAATTTCGGATGCTCACCTGGCATATAGAAAGGTACGTACACGATATGATGCTCCAGTGGGCGCAGATTAGAGTACTCCACCAATCCGGGGATATCCATATCAGGATCGTTGATATTCAGCCAGAAATTTTCTGTCAAGGCTTTACGTAGCTTAACAATTACGCAGACTACGGCAATATTATTCTTCGCTTTGAATTGTGCCAATATCTCATGCGGCAAATCCGGCATAATACGGGATACGTAAGGTAAAGGAATCGTACTAATGACTTTATCGAAAGCTAATATATTGCCAGCCACTTCAACGCCACGAATTACTCCATCTTGCATCACGACTTTACTTACTGGAGATTGCAATCGTATTTCGCCACCACGCGCCATAATATCTGACCGCATGGCCTGCAACAATGTATCCGAACCGCCTTCGAGATAGCCAAGCCTTTCTTTGAAAAGACTGTAGCGTGAGCGTCCAATACGACGAATGCGACTCCAAATCCATGCCGCAGAGAGATTACTGGTGTAATCATAAAATTTATAATCGAACAGACGACGCCACAATACCTCATAAGCTTCCGCGCCGACCCAGCGTTTGATCCAACCGATAGCTTCTACGTGGTCTAAAGACTTCCAATCATTGCGCTTGGTCGATAAAAAAGCATGTAAACCATAGCGAAACTTCGCTACAAAACTCAAACCGCGAAACTTGAGCAAGGCAATCGGGTTACCCCAAGCCTGCAGTTCCCCCCTGTACCAATATCCCATCTTGGTCGCGACCCAATGCATTTTATCGCGCAACCCCAACTCATCCAGCATGGCCAAAAAGGCGTGATCCGAGATACAGTGAAAGTGGTAATAACGCTCAATCGATAAACCGGAAAAATCGAAAGGTGCGGCCATTCCGCCCACTCTGTCGTCGGCCTCAAAAACGATGGGATGATGTCCATCCCGCGCTAATTGATAGGCGACTGCCAGCCCCATTGGCCCGGCACCTAAGACGGCAATGCGTTGCTCCATATTAAAACTCCAGAATGACTTTGCCGTAGGCAGGGTGGTTGAAAGTTTCATCGATCGCCCTGGCAAACGGCGTGCAAGACACACCGAAAATTCTTGGCCAATCGATCACTTCAAACGCATCTCTCGCGCACAAGGCAGCAAGTTGTTGCGTGGTGAAAGGAGGGGTTTTATCAAACAAACCCCAGGCCCATAGCAAAGCATAAAACAGGCGATACGGTATTTTGATAATCAAGGCGGATGCGCCGGTGGCACGCTTGATCTGGCGAATAATATCGATGTAATCGACTTCCTCATGACCTGAAATATTATAGATGCCATTGAGCGCCGGATTCTCTATACAACTGATGATCACATTGCAGAAATCGCCGACATACAAGGGTTGGCGCATGTAGCGTCCATGTCCCGGCACGGGGAACAAAGGCACCTTATTCATAAAGCGCGACAACCAGCCAAGATGCTTGCGATCAAACCAACCGAACATCAGGGTCGGGCGCAGGATAGGACATACAATTCCACTTTCCAGTACCATGCGTTCCTGAATCTTCTTGGTATTGGTATAGAAATCGTCCGCGATAGATTCCACCACTGAAGAACTGATCGCGATCAATCGCGGCACCTGATGCGCCTCGACGGCATCCAGAATCAATTGGGACGCATCTACATTATTGCGTACAAATTCCTGGTAATCATTGCCGCCAATTTGCGCTTGCAACATCACTACAACATCAGCGCCGATAAAGTGGCGCTGCCAGACGCCCGGTTCGGCAAGATCAGCATATTCAGCGGCTACGTCCGGTTGAACCTGCATCAGGATCTCCAGATTTGCGCGATGTTTATCAAGCACAACGATGTTACTGTAACCATTGGCTTTAAGGCGTGCCAACAGGTTTTGACCAACTAGACCCGCACCACCTGCAAGGATAATTTTTGACAATATCGTATTTTTCTTATCCATACTTCTTATTCTTTCACTATCTTTACGAATGATTTTTTCTTCATCCAAGACAAATCATCATATTCTCTGCTCAAAATCTTAAATCCAAGCAATAGGAAATCTTAATTACTAAAGCGAGATGCGCCGAATATCTCCAGCCGCCTCCTTTACTAGCCATTCATTATTTTTACGGGAATTCTGAATTGCCTACACATTTTCATTTTTCCATCTTGTTTGATTGCAAGACCCAAATCATATCTTCCGTTGAGTTTGGCAATATCCGCATCGATGATATATCCAGCATCCGACAATTTTGGATTCCTGAAATAATTGCCTAAATCAGGGCGCGGATTGACTTGCGCTCTGATGTACAACGGAATTCCTTTCATGTCGGTCAACACAATATAGACGTCTTCTGCAAGAATGCCTTTTTCCACTGAAAGTGCAATCCATCCATTCACCGTCAGTTTTTTCGATGCAGAGAAATTTTCTGGTGCAGGAGCGACTCCATTGACTTCATCGATAGATCCTTGGCATATCTCAGCCGTGTTAACTTCCGGACGCTGAAATACATCCATACGCTCCAACTTTGTCGTATCGGCAAAAGCCGCCCTCCTCGCCGAACTGAAGCGGATAGTCAATTCGTTTTTCCAAAGCACGGCGGCAAACTTGGGCTCGATTCTGAAAGACTTCACCTGCTTTGCGTCCAGAAGACTATTGAAATCGTAAAGCTTCACATATTCGTCTATGTTTTCAACCAATGGTGACAACACGAATCCCGTCTTGGTCATTCCTGACACGATCCTGAATTCCTTTTTTTCACCATTTTTCAATTCCACAAACAATTGCAGTTGACTGGCCTTAAAAAGTAAATTTGCCAGACTCCCTAACAAGCTCGGTTCAATCTCGATTTCGGCAAAGATCGTTTGATCCGTTTCTGGCACCGTAATGTTTTGTCCGAGTTTAAATTGACCACTACTGATTTGAGTCAGTTGTGAGGCGCTAATTGGCAAATCGTTTTTTTTTAGAAATAAGAAATCACCCTGTATTTTTGTTGGATGATATTTCGTCATTAATATTGGCCAACTGGCACCGTCTTCTATTGATGGGAATCTGTTATCGATGGGTTCTATACTAAAGATAATATTATCCGGGGCCTGACTACCGAGAAGGTGTTGACGATTCATCTCAATCAACGCTGGAGTGTAGGCAGAGTAACTTTGTAGCACTGGCCTGGTAGACCAGTTGTTTCCAGAAGCGATCAAATACGATTGATTGAAGGAATAAATATCTGTGGTTCCTTTTAAAACCGGGAAATTCGCCTTCGCCCTTAACAACGTCAATGCATCGTCATAATCAGATTGCAGCCAACCTTTATCTTTGATGCGGTGACGGATGCCTTGCCAGGCCGACGACGTAGCGGCATCGATGGTTCTTTTCATTCCTTCGGTTGATGTTTTGAAATAACTACTATCGATATAAGCCCAAGACAATATCACCAGAGCTAGTACAGGAAGTGATCTGGGTCTGTGCTGTACCAATGCGAGCAAGGCATAACTAATCAAGAGAGAGGTGCCTGAAATAACGGAGTGACCATCGTGCCGAATAAAACCTGCCTTAAATGAAATAAACAGGAATAAAGAAAACACCAGAACTAAGAAAATTTTTTCGTCCGGCTTGCGTTCCTTTTCACTCACAATAAGCCACACCAATCCGGTTGCCGCGAATAAAAACAAAATAATTTCCGCTATATTTCCACTCGATGCCATCGCTTCGGTATAGCCGGAAACGATAGGAATCATGTTGATCAGATAAACAGGCAAATCAAATATGTGCTGCCCCGAAATAAGCCAAAAAAAGAGCATCGACAGAATCGGTCCGAGCACAACAACAACAGCCAGTTGATAGGCTTTTCTGAGGACAAACGCTGCGCAGCATAATACGGAAACTGCAGCACACAATATTAGGATGCTCCCCTTAACCAGAGGCAGTAATCCGAGCGGAGAAAACAATAAAGCTAACAAAAATGATGGGTAAAGATTTTTGGTGGGTAATTCTTTTTCTGAAAAAAATACTTTAAAACAAACCATACTAATCACCATGGGAATACAAAGTAAAAAAGAGTCCCTGATGTACATAAGCAAACCCAGCATGAGATTAAAAATAAAGATTCGCTGCCACGCGACATATTTCAGTAAAAAAATCAAACAGAACCCGAGAGATAATGCCAAATAGAGACTGCCATAGAGCATCATCTGGTCTGTCGAAGGGTGATATACCTTTGTGTAAATTGCTGCGTAGGGGCCAAACGTAAACACGACCTCACGCCCAAAAGCCAATCCAATTCGGCTGGCCTCGTTCATACCAAAACGCCAGGACGGATCAAGTCCCTCTTCCGGCATGATAGGAATAAATGGAACGAATGTGACGATAACCGTTACAAGGATAAACAGGCTTAATAAAATTTTCCAAAATCTTTCGAAAATTCTCGACTGGGAAGCAATATGAGGATTGATCTGAGTGAACATCAAACTACCTAAAATATTTAAAAAAAACACCAGAATACATTTCAGGAATTTTTATATGTCCATCTTGTTAAAAATCGCATTTGGTAAATTTCGAACGATGAGCATAATCAGCGCCCATTTTCCTGGTGCATATACAACGGCTTTTCCGCTCTCGATGCCTGCGGTTACTGCTTTTGAGACATCTTCTACCCTAGCTAGTTTTCCGCCTTGCTGTCTCAAATGCGCAGTCATTGGTGTGTCCGTAGGGCCCGGTTTGATTAAAGTCACCTGGACCTTGCTTGATGCCAAACGATGTTGTAAGCCCTGCGCATATTTTTCGACCAATCCTTTGGCAGAGCCATAGACATAATTGGACTTGCGACCTCTATCACCTGCCACCGAGCCGATGATGCCAAGCTGTCCATGATTATCTGCTTGCATGCGGCTGGCAAAGGCTTCAGCGAACAGAACGGGAGAAATACCGTTAATCGTCAGTGCCTCATAGTTTGCAACAAGGTCTTGCTGACAAATTATCTGGTCGGGTAACGAACCATGCGCAATCAAGGCGATATCGATGCGCCCCCCAGATTGGATACTTTCCACAGTTTGGCTAATCAATTTGGGATCGTTAAAATTGATTGAGATGACGCGGATACGGCTCTGCGGACTACGCACCTGCAAGTCAGCCGCAACTCTTTCCATCTTTGCTATGTCCCTGCCAACCAATGTCAGGTCCACCGTAGCGTTAGCTACCCAAAAACGGGCACAATATTCTGCGATGGCGGACGTGCCTCCGACGATGACAATTTTTTTCTGCAACTCTGACATGACTACGTTCCAATCAAGCGACGAGACATCGCAGAACTGATGCCCGGGTCGCGGTAATGTAAAAAATCGGGAAGGCGTGGGTAACCTGTTTCGAATAAATCCCGAGGCATACGGGCATCCTTGGCGGGATAGATACGGCCTTTTGCTTCTCGGACAATCGCATCCAGACGGTCAAAGAGTTTAAGCGTGCGCTCGCCACGATTCGGGAAATCCAGCGCTAGTGTCACGCCGTGTTGCGGGAAGCTCAACATACCTTTGGGTTCGCGATTACCGAAGGTCTTCAGAACCGCCAGGAAGGAACCCTCGCCAGAGCGTCCGATTTCTATCAGCATGGCTTGTGTGGCATCGAAACCCACTGCGCGCGGAATGACACTTTGGTATTGAAAAAAACCTCTGGGTCCGTACATACGGTTCCACGCCAACAAATTATCGAGTGGATAAAAAAAAGATTCGTAATGCATGATGCTATTGCCTGCCTGTGCCTTTTTCAAATAATAATATGCATTATTGAACGGCCGCAGCGTAAGTCTATTCACCAAGGAAACTGGTGGCACAAAGGGCATGGTTTGTTGCCGGTCGGATGGCAGAGGTCTTTGAGCCGCGTCGACTGAATTGGCGCGCATGAATAAACCTCGACCACCAGAACCTGCCAGACAATCGATCCATGAAACGGTGTGCTCCCAGCGTGCGTCGGAGTCGTCTGATAATTGAAAAAACTGAGTCAGATCGTTGTAGGCAATAGTTTCCGTTTCCAGCCATGGGCCAAGTGACGGTGCCAATTGCAGCTCAACTTCAACGATGACACCCGTCAGACCCAGACCGCCGACGGTTGCCGCAAACCAGGCAGATAACAGGTGCGGTCCGCATTCAATGATGCTGCCATCGGTTCGTACCAGCTTTATCCAGCGGAGATGGTCGCCAAACGAGCCGGCGACGTGATGATTTTTCCCGTGCACATCGTTTGCAATTGCCCCACCTACAGTGACAATTTGCGTTCCTGGTGTGACCGGCAACCTCCAACCTCTGGGAATCATCATTCTTTGAATATCGCGCAGTAAAACCCCTGCTTCGCAATGTAAGCGTCCTGTCGTTTGGTCAAAACGGATAAAGCGGTTGAGACCTGAAGTATTCCATAACAGACCATCTGGATTCAGACAAACGTCTCCATAGCTGCGGCCCATACCAAAGGCAATGCTTGGCCTTGAACCGCGAATTTGTTCTTTGACTTGAGCGCGATCTGCAAGAGCAACGACTTCATGCTCCCAGAGACCGAGTCGTCCCCATGAAGAAACTGCTACCATGTCCATCCAATAGTACTCCCGGCGAGGACTGCCGCAAATAGCAGCCCAGCGAACAAGCTAGCCTTGTCCTTGACTGCAAAGACTAGTGGGTCATCATGCATTTCGCCACGATGGGCACTCATCCACATCCAGCTCACCCAAAATAATAATACGGGCACTGCTCCCCACACTAATTCGGGCTTCTTGTATAGCTTCAACACTACATCACTATTTAAATACAGCGCTAACACTAACACTGATGCGTAACCAGAAGTAACTCCTAAAATCTGAACCAAAGATGCATCTGATGTGTAATATCCGCGACCATGGACTTTTTGTTTGCCATTCAACAATTGCACCTGCAATTCCGCGTAACGTTTAACGTACGCGAGCGATAAAAATAGGAATACGGAAAATGCCAACAACCAGAACGATAAAAGCATACCCACGGCGGCGGCACCCGCCACAATCCTCAATGTATACAATAGTGCCAACGTGAGGCAGTCTATTAACATTAGTCTTTTTAGCCCCCATGAATAAGCACAAGTTAGTACAAAGTAAAATAAGAGCCAAGAACAAAAAGCAGCGGACACATTTTTTGCAAAAATCAAACTGATACACAATAATATTGGCGCTAGTATGGTGCCCTTCCATGCGGGTACCAATCCGGACGCGAAAGGACGCTTGCACTTATGCGGATGCTGCCGATCACTCTCGAGATCCAACAAATCGTTGGTAATATATACACATGAAGCGCATAAACTAAAAGCAAAAAAAGCCAGTATCAATCCCCCCCAGCTTTGCAAGTTACTAAACTGATGCGCAGCAAATAGCGGAACAAATAATAATAAATTCTTTAACCATTGATGCACTCGCAGCACCTTGCGCCAAGCTGTCAACCCAAAAGTCTTTTCCGGAAATACGCACTCTACGTCAAGCTCAGATTTTACTTTTTTCAACAGGGTAGCGGGGGCATTAACCACAATGGCCTTACGTGCACTTTGCCACACCACAATATCAGCTTGCGAATTGCCTGCGTAATCAAAACCGCGACGCCCAAACCTTTGCTCTAAGCGCAAGACTTTGTCCCTTCCGGCCATATTGATGATGCCGTCACTCGCGATCACGTCATCGAAAATACCGAGATGAACTGCAATAGCTTCTGCAATCGACCGGTCAGAGGCCGTGCATAGAATGAGCTTACGGCCTGAGGCTTTTTGATCTCTTAACCATTCTAGCAAATCAAGGTTGTACGGTAACAAACTTGCATCGAAGTCCACAAGGTTTGCAAGGTGGCGCTTCAATGATGCCTTGCCTTGAGATAACCAATATGGGATACGCAACACTTGCAAAGGATTATCTCGCAAAACACACAACGCAGACTCATGAAGCATATCTGTGTGAATCAGTGTGCCATCAAGATCAACTACTAACGGACAAAATTTCAAACTACATTTCCCAAATTAAATTTAATTATTAATTAATAGTATTTGACAATAAAAATACAAATCAGCTTCCTAAAACACAACATCCTATCTGATATTGGATTATCAATAAACGTTAAGAGAGCTGAAATGCGTATTTAAAAGAAACAGCAAAATAATAAAAGTGGTGAAGTTTTGCACAAATTCTGTGTGCAAGATTGTGGATAACTCTGGGGTAGCTTGTTAAGCTTTTGATTTTAATCAGTTTTATCTTGCTGCTACAGAATTAAGCAGCGGCTTATCCACAATTTTGATAGCACAAGCAATCTCAAAACAAGATAAGTTCTGCACAGTTAATGTGGATAACATTGTGAACAAGGCAAGCAGATCGCTCTAAGTGGCTGATTTATAAGCTAATTAACTTGTTGCTTAATTAACGGGCAAATTGGTATTTTTGTGGGTAAACCACTTACTAATGCCCGGTTATCGTTGGTAAGCCGCAAATTCAGAGATCGTGCCTAGGTTCTACACATATTTTGTGGATAAGACTGTGAAGAAGCTTTGTGAATAATGCCAAGCCCATGATTTTTATAGCAATTCAGAACATGCCTTTAAATTGAGCAAATAGAAGAATAAGACCTTTTTTGCTTAAATTTTAAGCAAAACTGAATTTAGACATCTACTTATTCACAAGCAGCGGCTATTTCTGCACACATTTTGTGGATAAGATTGTGCACAAACCCGGTGATTGTCGCTAAGTCATTGTTTTCATTAAATATTAGCTTAGTGCAAATAAAATAGGCAGCAGATCAAGCTAATTGATGTCCAATCAAATCGTCATACTATTTTTGTATAACAAGATATAAGTGCCTGCTGATACTGTGGATAAGTTTGTGAACAAGATCAAGAAGCTTCGCTAAAGTCCTTGATTTATAAGGATTTTCTTTTTTTCACCGCAATTTACTAAGAATAATATCCTTTTTAAAATCAATGACTTAAGAAAGACTCGGGAAATATTTTTGACATCATTAACACTTAATGACATTCTGATGACCAACCCTTCCCTCTGTGGACAGCTTTTGACTTGCTCGGCTTTATGAATCCAGAATCCCGTACTGAAACTCCAATATTGACGCCATCTGTAATCACAGTATCGGCGCTAAACCAAGCAGTTGCGCAATTATTAGAACGAAACATCCCATTGACGTGGGTTTCCGGCGAAATATCTAATTTCACCCGCGCCACCTCTGGACATTGGTACTTCACGCTAAAAGACGCGCAGGCACAAGTGCGGGCAGTCATGTTCCGTGGCCGCTCGCAATACGCAGACTTTATGCCGCGCGAGGGCGATAAAGTTGAAGTCCGCGCATTGGTCGGGTTGTATGCCCCGCGCGGCGATTATCAAATAAATGTAGAAGCAATCCGTCGCGCCGGCGTGGGTAATCTATACGAAGCTTTTTTGCAGTTAAAAGCACAACTGGCAAAAGAAGGTCTGTTTGATCCAGAGCGTAAGCGCCCTATTCCGCATTTTGTTAAAACGATAGGGATTGTCAGTAGTCCGCAAGCGGCGGCATTGCGCGATGTGTTGACCACGCTGCAACGACGCGCGCCGCATGTCAACGTCATCCTTTACCCTACACCAGTGCAAGGCGAAGGTGCTGCAAATAAAATTGCGCAAGCAATTGCTACCGCCTCGGCGCGTGAAGAATGTGATGTGCTGCTGGTCTGCCGCGGCGGCGGAAGTATTGAGGACTTATGGGCATTTAATGAAGAAATCGTGGCGCGAACAATCAGCCATTGCGCGATGCCTGTAATCAGCGGCGTGGGCCATGAAACTGACTTCACCATTGCCGATTTTGCCGCCGATGTACGTGCGGCTACTCCTACGGCAGCGGCTGAATTAGCGGCAGCACCGCGTGAAGACTGGCTAGAAACGCTGCTGCAATACCGCATCCATCTGCATAGGGGAATGCAAAGACAACTGGCGAATCAAAACCAGAATGTCGATTGGCTGACACGGCGTTTACTGAGTCCGATCAACGCCATCAAAGCAAAAAAATTAGCTCTCGAAAGTGCTGTGCAACGTCTCAAATTTGCCAGCGCAATCCCACGCCAACAGGCGCATGCCAACTTGCATCAATTACGAACCCGGCTTCAAGGAAATCGGCCAGACATGCAGGCATATCGTACCAATTTGCAAGAATCACAACGAAGGTTGAGCACTACTTTTAAACATCAGACGGATACTCAAAGAGTAGCGCTGGCGGGCTTAAAAGCGCAGCTTGAAATGCTAAATCCACAAAGAACACTGGAGCGTGGCTACGCTATTTTGAGTGACCGTAAAGGCAAACTAATACGCTCTGGTAAGGACTTGCAGCCGAATAGCCAGATCGCAGTGCGATTGGCTGACGGGACGACTGAGATCAGCGTGAATGGTGTGCAACCTAGTCTGGATTAATTTTATTGAGCTGATTTATTTATACATCTCCAGCAAACCATATCGACAAAAAAAGGGATGCCAGCGGCATCCCCAAAGTACAGCGGCAAATGCACTTTTCAAATGCCGCCACTACATGATCATCAAATCGCACTTTTATTGCGACCATGATTGGTCGCAATATCTCTCGATTACATCGCTTTGTAAAAGTAATAATCTGCTTGATACTTGACCAACTTTTTAGCGCCAACATTAGCAGCAGCACAGCTATCTGATGGCGCAATGCCACCCATCGTATTTAGACGTTGGATATAGCTGATATCAGTCATCGCGCCATTACCCATAGATGGATTAGCTTTAACCAATTGCAAAGGAATCGCATTGGCTGCGCCCGGAGTCACCGCCAATTGCTTACCAGTGACTTTGCTACCGTCATTGGCTTCCCAAGTCGGGCCAGCATAATATTTGCCCACCGCTTTACCGCTTTGATCTGACAACACGGCAGTCGGTCCAGCAAACACCCACTCATAAGCACCTGGCATCGCTGCTTTTACGCGGCATTCGTATGTCAGGTCGCCAGCACCTACTGCCATCATGACTAGTTTATTGCCTGCTGGCACAGCAACTGCTGCAGGCGCATCCGGTGCTTTCATCATAGAGCTCATAGAACTGCAAGCCGCCAAAGAGGAGATGAGTGCCGCGCCGGATAATAAGCGTAAAGAAGTTTTCATAACATTTTCCTAATGGTTTGTATGCAAAATAGTAAATAAGGATACGTTTTCTGTTGATCTGCTCGTGATTTTGGCAGTCAGATAGAGATACGCAGCCAGATACCAATCGGTTTCAAATTCTTACAAATTCTTTACATATACTTACAAATCAAGTTTTAATGTTCTCCTTGGCAATTTTTTATGCGCATTCTTTGATGCACTATTGGCTACCTTATTGAACACCATATTGGGCACAATTTGCCCTCTCACCATCTGATTTGTTAACAATAAAATAGGAAGATGCAAGCTTGACGCGAAGCTATTACAATGGGGGTTTTCCCCCGAACCACGAACAACAAAGGATGCAAAATGGAACATACCCTACCGGCACTGCCCTATGCACTGGATGCACTCGCACCGCATATCTCTAAAGAGACTCTGGAATACCACTACGGTAAGCATCATCAGACGTATGTCACGAATTTAAATAATTTGATCAAAGGTACTGAATTTGAAAATGCTAGCCTGGAAGAAATCGTCAAAAAATCTTCTGCTGGTATCTTCAATAATTCCGCCCAAATCTGGAACCACACTTTCTACTGGAACGGCCTGAAGCCAAACGGCGGCGGCGCTCCAACCGGTGCATTAGCTGATGCAATCAATGCAAAATGGGGCTCCTTTGATGCCTTCAAAGAAGCCTTCACTAAATCCTGTATCGGTAATTTTGGTTCTAGCTGGACTTGGCTGGTCAAAAAAGCTGATGGCACATTAGATATCGTCAACACATCTAACGCGGCTACGCCATTGACTACGACAGACACACCATTAGTCACTTGTGATCTGTGGGAACACGCTTATTACATCGACTACCGCAATGCACGTCCTAAATATCTGGAAGCATTCTGGGCTTTGGTGAACTGGGATTTTGCGGCGGCTAATCTGGCTTAAAAAGCTAGCGTCAGTTTTCTGAGAAATGCATTGCTGATTAATCCAGCAATGTAGCAAATTCAGTTTAACTCTCGGCTCCAAAACAAAATGGCTACTCGCTTCGGCGGGTAGCCATTTTTTTCGTCTCTACTCGGCGTAATGATGAGTGTACCCATGTGCTTTTTATATCAATCCTACTCCGTCTCAACTGTTGCGCCTCGGCAAATTACATTTGTCCAAATATATTTTGCTATAATCGTTTTCAATTAACGTAGCAAAAGGTCAAAAAGACCTATCTACTTTCTTAAATGAAATACAACTCTTCTTGGAATAACAATACTTTACGCCGCCACTGCAGGACTGCATCAGCACCCAATATTGATCTGCGCAACCTGGCAAACACACACGGCAAATGACGTTGATCTTGAGCTTGAGCTTGCTCTACGCCGCTAACGACCAACACCGCTGCGTCTCTTCTATTGATGACGCGTCACGAATAACTAAGCACCAATCGCTGGCATTGCAGGTATTGCTTATGCATATCGTTTGCAAATCAACGACATCCTGCCTTTACACAAAGGATCGCTATGTTTTCATTTGAATATACATCTTATGATTTGACGCTCGCTGTTACTGTATTTTTGCTCACGTTGGTCGCCCTGCTGCTACTTAAAGCGTTTGCAACACACCAGCTTAAACGCTTAAAACTGAAAGAGCGATTACATTTTTTAGGCTATGTCGAACACATAGTAAAAGCGACCCGCTTACCGTTTTTAATCGGAATCTCCTTACTTGCAGGTATTAGTCAGCTCGATTTTCCGACCCGCATTGATCGCGGTTTGCATTTCGCCTGGATCATCATTCTTGTCACCCAAATTGCCTTATGGGGAACACGCATCATTAGTCTGATTGCCGATAACGCATTTTTACGACAAAGAGAAAACAATCCCGATGGTGCCACCCATTTAGTCTTGGCAGGAATGGTCGGTCGGATCATCTTGTGGATGATCGCCACCTTAATTATCTTGGACAATCTTGGATTCAACGTGTCCACTTTAGTCGCCAGTCTCGGTATAGGCGGTATTGCCGTGGCTCTGGCAGTCCAGAATATTCTGGGCGACATCTTTTCTTCTGTTTCTATTGCGCTCGACAAACCGTTTGTGATCGGCGACTTTATTGTGGTCGATAGCTACATGGGAACGGTCGAATATGTAGGCATGAAAACGACACGCTTGCGCAGCCTGAGCGGCGAACAAATTATTTTCTCGAACACCGAGTTGCTAAAAAACAGAATTCGTAATTACAAGCGCATGCAAGAACGACGCGTCGTATTTGAATTTGGGATTGTTTACGAAACCCCAATTGAGCAAATAGAACGAATTCCAGAAATCGCAAAAAAAATCGTCACGGGTCATCAGTTCAATATCCGGTTTGACCGCGCGCACTTCAAATCTTATGCAGACGGAGCACTACAATTTGAGGTGGTGTATTACGTGCTCGATCCAGACTACAACGCCTATATGGATATTCAGCAAGCCATCAATCTGGCGCTGTTGAAACAGCTCCGCTCTCTCGGTATCAGTTTTGCCTACCCAACCAGGACATTGCATGTCGTATCACCCGGCATGAATCACGACCCGAATCGCGACGTGAATCGTGACCCGATTCGTGACATAGACCACGGCGTTTTAAATCCAATTCCTTCTACGGTATAGAAAACCTCATAGAAAATTCCACATAAAGATCGACATAAAGGTCATTTGATGAAATTACGTTCACTAAAACTATCTTTTCGCTTCGTCGTTCCGCTGGCGTTGGTGTTGGCGATGTTTGCCTATATTGTCGTTCCATTGATGGATGATTTGACCGTACGTTGGTTTGTCCGTGATCTGGAAATTCGCTCGCAATCATTAGCCAATGCCTTACAAGATCCTTTACTCGAATACGTACCGGCAGGCGCTAAAAAACGGATCGATCAATTGTTTGATCGTGCCATTGACGATGAGCGTTTATATGCACTGGGCTTCTGCGATGACAATGGCAAATTGCTATACAAGACCAGAACTTATCCAGACTCTATCGGATGCAGAGATGGACTAAAGCCGCAAGGTCCGAATCGCTCACTCTTGCGCTTACCTCAAGGGACGGTACACATCTCTGAGCGCGAATTAATGCAAGACGGTACCCTCCTTGGCAAGCTCATCTTAGTACACGATATGAGCTTTATTGAGCGGCGTAGCGCAGATACAAAAAAATATGCCATCATTATTTTTGTCTTGTTAGCGATTGTGATTTCATTCATCACCGTACTGGTTGCTCACATCAGCTTTTTAGGTTGGATGAACAGTGTAAAAAGTATTTTGCGCGGTGAATTACTACCAAAAACAGGGTCAAGCAAAAAAGAAAAAACACCGTCAGAAATGCAACCCTTGATGGGCGACCTGCAATCCTTACTACATGAATATCGCCAGGAACGTCGCGGGCAAGAATCGCCTTCTCAATTATGGACACCGGACAAACTGAAGTCGCTACTACAAGTTGATTTGGCGGGCGATCAAGTGCTAGTGGTGTCTAACCGAGAACCATATATCCATACGGAGACGCCCAACGGCATCGTCGTTAAACGTCCGGCCAGTGGTCTGGTAACTGCGGTAGAGGCGGTAATGCGAGCCTGCTCGGGTACCTGGATTGCGCATGGTAGCGGATCTGGTGACAGGCAAACAGTTGATAGTAAAGATCATGTCAAAGTGCCGCCCAAAAACCCTAGCTACACCTTGCGGCGAGTCTGGTTAACAGAGCAGGAAGAAAAAGGGTATTACTACGGCTTTTCAAACGAAGGTTTATGGCCGCTATGCCACATCGCACACGTGCGACCGGTGTTTCGCTCATCTGATTGGGATCAGTATGTTGCAGTCAATCAGCGCTTTGCCGATGCAGTCATTCAGGAGGCCAGCAGGGACGACCCTGTTGTGCTGGTACAAGATTATCACCTCGCCTTATTGCCACGTATGGTGCGAGATGTTCTTCCTAAGGCGACCATTATTACCTTCTGGCATATACCTTGGCCCAACTCAGAATCGTTCGGCATTTGCCCTTGGCGTGAAGAGATCCTTGATGGATTATTGGGCAGTACGATTCTGGGATTTCATACCCCCTTCCATCGCAAAAATTTTCTGGAAACCGTCGATCGATATTTAGAAACACGAATAGAAACCGAAGCCTCTACCATCACATGCCGGGGCGAACTCACACAAGTTGAGAACTATCCGATTTCGATTGCATGGCCAGAAGACGATACCGCCGATATTCTGACGGTCGAAGAATCTCGTGCTGAAATCAGAAAACGACTATCGTTAGCACCCGATCAGTTGCTCGGCATCGGCGTTGACCGGCTCGACTATACCAAGGGTATTGTTGAACGCTTTGCAGCGGTAGAAAAAATGCTGGAAATGCATCCGGACCTCGTGGGCAAATTTACCTTCGTACAAATCGCGGCACCAAGCCGGTCTTCATTGGAGGAATACCAAAATTTTGAAACGAGGGTAAGAGCCTTGATGGATAAGATTAATCAACGGTTTTCTAGTGCTGATTACACACCGATTATCCTTAAAGCGGAGCATCACGAGCAGGACGAACTAACCACATATTACCGGGCTGCCGATGTCTGCATGGTCACGAGTTTGCATGATGGGATGAACCTCGTCGCCAAGGAGTTTGTCGCTGCCAGAACGGATGAACAAGGCGTCTTAATACTCAGCCAATTTACCGGTGCTGCCAGAGAACTACATGAAGCTCTGATCATCAATCCGTATCATATTGAGCAAGGCGCAGATGCACTCTACCGGGCGTTACGCATGCCAAAAATTGAGCAGAGAGAGCGGATGCGCAGCATGCGTGCTCTGGTTAAAGATTTTAATGTGTATCGCTGGGCGGGCCACATGCTGCTGGACGCCGCCCGCCTGCGTCAGCGCGAACGGGTAATGTCTAAAATCCACTCACATAGCCGCGCATCATTGCGCCGCGTTCAGTAAAGGGAATAATGTTAACTTCATTCTTTGATCAAGGTATGCACAGGCTCAACGACATCGTCAGACCAGGCATGCTATGCGCGTTTGATTTTGATGGCACCTTAGCGCCTATCGTGACGCAACCAGACAAGGCCAGTTTGCCGGCTCCTGTATTGCGGCGACTAACCATCCTATCGGAGTACGCACCGATTGCGATCATCACGGGCCGCTCGATTGCGGATATTTGTACCCGGCTCTCATTTGTGCCGGACTATGTGATCGGCAATCATGGGATAGAAGGACTGCCCGGTGAGACGATAGATGCTGAACATTACAAAGCACTTTGCAATGAGTGGGAGGCCCGATTAAACCTGGCATTGCAAGCGCATCCCAGCATAGACCCGGGGATCTGGATAGAAAATAAAACTTACTCGCTCTCAGTACATTATCGACTTGCCACGAATCGCACGCTGGCCGAAAAACACTTGCTCGCTTTATTTGCACGCGTCACTCCCGAAGCAGATATCGGCACCGGAAAATGTGTCTTTAATCTCTTGCCGCCAGGCGCGCCGAACAAAGGTATCGCCTTGCAGCGCTTGTGTGAATCCTGCCAAGCACCTACCGCAATTTATGTCGGTGACGATATCACTGATGAAGATGTTTTTAACATGCACAGAAAAGACTGGCTAAGCTTGCGGATAGAACGTTCGGACGACACTGCCGCAGAATTTTATCTGAATCACCGTCTGGATATTGTCAGATTGCTGGACGAATTAATCGCCCGTTTAGCAGCGATGCCGAAGTGGAAAAATGTGACCCGCGCCATGAGCGGCTGAGTCAGTTAGTGGAATAAATTGGGACGCAAAGAAAAACATAAAAACAAACATAAAGGCAAACATAAACGCAGACACCAATCCGATCAAAATACTTGATCGATTGATTCACTAATTGAATATACTCCCAATTAGTATATTTAATTGTCCATATAATTATTGGACGATAGAGCATATTTCACTAAATTAATGGGGAGTATATTAAATAAAACCTTTTTTATGTACGAATAAGGATGGGCATTTAAGTAGGTAAACTGCTAGCTAATTGGATCAGCTTATTTATTAATTCTCCATCGAATTTTCAGGAAGACGGCAGAATGTTTAAGCAGTAAATAAGCTTTCCCGATCAACGATTTTTGTAAAGGAATTTCAGCATGTCAACACTCAATCTTGGATTAATAGGCAACTCACGCACCAGCGCATTGATTGACCAAAAAGCGTCCATCGTCTGGTGGTGTTTTCCGGTATTTGATAGTGACCCTATCTGCTGCACCCTGCTGCAAAAACAAGATCCTGAAAATGCCTCAGGCCTGATCGATATCCAATTAGGCGATGCGATATTAGTCAAACAAGAATATGAAAGAAACTCCGCCATCTTAAGCAGCCTTTTTGCCGATCCAGCCGGAAATAGTTTTGAAGTAATTGATTTTGCGCCACGCTTTCGCATGCATGGCCGCCTGTTCTCACCTTCTATGCTGGTCAGAATTATTCGGGTTGTATCTGGTCGTCCACGGATTGCATTACGTATCAGACCCACCATCAATTATGGTCAGGAACGTGCCGAAGTCCGCAGCGGCACCCATCATATTTCCTATCTAGGTGGCGAAGCACCGATGCGTCTGACAACGGATGCATCAATTTCTGCGATCCTGACCGAGCGCCCCTTCTTCCTGCAAGATAGCCTCACACTCATGATGGGACCCGACGAAACGGTGAACGGATCACCGCATGATGTCGGGCGCTCGTTTTATGAACAGACATTGGATTATTGGCAGAACTGGGTACGCAATCTTGCCATCCCATTTGAATGGCAAGATGTCGTCATCCGCGCTGCCATTACCTTAAAACTAAATGCCTTTGACGATACCGGTGCGATCATTGCTGCCGTAACTACCTCAATACCGGAAGCAGCAAATAGTGGACGTAATTGGGATTACCGTTACTGCTGGCTACGAGATGCCTACTTTGTGATCAACGCCCTAAACCGGTTGGGTGCGACCGCGACGATGGAGCGCTATTTAGGCTACATACTCAACATCATTGCCGATACCCGCGACACGCCGATGCAACCAGTGTATGGCATTCGCAGAGAAGCAACGCTGACAGAAAATATCGCACCGGCATTGGCTGGCTATCGAGGAATGGGGCCAGTCCGGGTCGGTAATCTTGCGTATAACCAAATTCAAAACGATGTCTTTGGTGCTGCGATTATGGCGAGTACCCACGCGTTTTTTGACATGCGTCTGGCACGTCCTGCCGACCGGAAAATATTTGATGATCTGGAACGTCTGGGCGATCAGGCGATCCTCAGTTACAACACACCCGACGCTGGCATCTGGGAGCTACGTGGTTCTAAACGTGTACACACATTTTCCAGCATCATGTGCTGGGCTGCATGCGATCGTTTGGCGAGTATTGCAGGCCAACTCAAGCTAGCCGATCGTGCGCATTACTGGTCAAGTAATGCGAGCAAAATGCATCACAATATTTGCGAAGCTGCGTGGAATCCGGCAATGCAAAGCTTTGTCTCAACCTTCGGCGGCGAACACTTAGATGCCAGCTTATTGCTGATGGCGGAGTTTCAATTCTTACCGGCGACTGACCCACGCTTTATCAGCACAGTAAATAAGATCGGCACCGTATTACGTCGGGGTGATTTTTTGCTGCGATATGATGAAGAAGACGACTTCGGTAAACCAGAAACAGCCTTCCTGGTTTGTACTCTGTGGTGGATTTTGGCGCTGGCGCAAATTGGTGAAAAAGTGCAAGCCAGAGAATTATTTGAGAAAGTACTGACACATCGTAATCCGCTTGGTCTGCTGGCAGAAGATGTTGCGCCAGAAACGGGCGAGCTTTGGGGTAACTTCCCACAAACTTACAGTATGGTTGGCCTGATCCAGTGCGCCTCGCGCTTAAGTATGCCTTGGGATGAAGCCTATTAAAAAAATAGCGCTCATCATGTCATCATGACGAAGGCGACAAACATATTCCTATGTCGCCATTTTGTACGCGCGAGTAATTGCATTATCAGCTTTGGCCGAACAGCAAAAAATCTAATCTATACGAGAAGATGCGTGAATGTACGTGAATATCCGTGAACATACACGAGTGCTCAAATCATGAGCATGGGAATCATGCCTAATCATGTATCGTGCAATTCGTAGGCAACTTGATTGTATCCCCGTCGCTTAGCGGCATTCAAATGCTGATCTGCTTCCGATAAGGCGACGCTGTCATTATCATGCTCAGTCAAGGCGATTGCGACACCAATACTGACGGTGACTTGCTCAACGATCGGCAATGTAGTTTGATTGACAGCATTGACAATTTTTTGTGCCATGGCGACTGCGGCAGGCAAATCGACCGCAGGCAATAAAGCGAAAAATCGCTCGCCGCCCAAACGGCCAACCACATCGGTGGAGCGCACGGTATGCCTGATGATAGCCGAGACCTCAATTAATACTTTATCTCCAACCCCGCCTCCAAAACGCTCATTGATATTTTTTAAATGATCAATGTCCATCATCAATACGGCATAAGGCACACCTGTGCGCTGCATACGGGCAAACTCAGAGAATAAGGTTTCATTGATAGACAAACGATTTGCGAGTCCGGTCAGCAAGTCACGTCGTGCCATATGATGCAAAGCCTGATTGGCGGCAGCCAACTCTGCAGTGCGCTCGGTGACTTTGCGTTCAAGCGACAAATTTGCCTCTAGTAAGGCTCTCTTGCGATACAAAAGCTGATCCGTCATACCACTTAATGCGTCAACCAGATCGCGAAGTTCGTTGGAACCCGCGTTCGATTCCAATACGGCGTTTTCATCACCGCGCTCAATTAGTCTGGCAGTGATTGCCAGCCGCTCCAGCGGACTGCTAACTTTGGAAGCGACCCAATAAATACTGCTGATAAAAAGAATCGCTGCGACGATCCCAAATAATAATAAAGTGCGCCGCAATTCAGTCACTGGCGCTAGCGCTGTCGCTGCTGGTTGCCTGACTACGATGCGCCAGTTGAGTGGGCGTGTCGCAATCACTTCTGCGACGAGGATGGAGCTACTCAGATACGCTGTGTTACCACCCCAGTTATCCAGCACAAATTCTTTTCCAGATAGTACCGATGGTGGGATTTTTTGCGCATGCAATTCAGGCCGGTCTGGATAAATGATTTCCTGATCTGCGTTCACGATAAAGATTTCTTGTTTATTCATGCGGGCATTTTTGGGTTCCAAGACACGAATTACATCACCCGCCCAACGCCAATGGGCATGCGCAGCTAGTACCCCGCGCAGTACACCGTTATCATCGAATACGGGCGCTGCAAAATCGATAAACCGCACTGGCCCTTGACCCTCGCTCTGCGGTAAAAGCTTGGCCAATAATTTTGCCTCATGCAGATCGCCGACGTAAGCCCCTTCTTTGCCACGCTTAAACCAAGGGCGCTCTGCGACGCTGTTACCTTCTAGCAAACCAGCAGCGGCAGATTGGACTATGCCAACAGTGTCTGCGACACCAAGCCAGCTGTAGTAAGGGTAAGAACGCCGCAAACGATTGACGGCATCTTTTGTATCGCTGCTAGACAATGGCAATCGACGGAAGACCGGACTGCCTGCCATTAACTCAATCTCTCTTTGCCGCTCTTGCAGATTGGCAGTCAGCACTGCAGATACCGCAACTGCCAGATCCCTGACTGCATTCCCACGTTCGATAATCAATCGCTCAGAAAACACGTGGTTGACATGGTAATAAACAGGGACGCCGATTAGCAATGCTAGACCGCCAAACAAACCGACCAGGCGACTTTTAAAACTATTGGGTAAGAGATTCATGAGAGCTGCCATCAAGTTTTTCAAGGGTTCCGCGTGCATCATCAGTCAGACCAAAGCACCGCTGTCGACACTGCAAAAAATCAGTGCTGATGTAAGCTTGAATATAAGCTTGAATATAAGCTTGAATGCAGGTGCAAATACAGGTGCGAGACATAGAATCAAGCCTGATGAAAATCACGGCATGCCGAAAAATTGATGTAATTATTGTACGCCTTCTCCCCCACTTTGGTTAAATAGGCAAGACAATAATGCAAATAAATGTTAAGCCCGTTTTTGCCTTAGCCGCATCACATCAAATGCGATGAAATAATTTCGTCTAAACATCGTGTCGTGCAGAATTAAACCTATTCATTTCATGCATAGAAAAAATAAAATCAGCGCACTCCTGTGAGATTATGGCGGTCACTTTATTTAAGGCAATTTGCTACAGAGCGCTTTGTTAGCCCACCCCACGTATGATCAATTCATCTTCACGACTCCGCTTCCTCCCCGCCATTTTTATTTTTATCTGGGCCTCTGGCTACGTAGTCGCTAAATACGGTCTGCCTTACGCCGAACCGCTAACTTTCTTATGCTTACGGTATTTAGGTGTCATCCTGTTTATGGGAGTGTTGGCAGTGACCATGCGGGCGCCCTGGCCTGCCAGATCAGCCTGGCCGCATATCGCGGTAGCAGGCGTATTGATGCAAGCGGGTTATCTTGGCGGAGTCTGGTGCGCAGTCAAACTTGGCATGCCCGCCGGTCTGGCAGCCTTGATCGTCAACACTCAGCCCATCTTGACCGCCGTATTGGGGCCAGCAATTGGAGAAAAAACGCAAGGCAGACAATGGATAGGTCTGGGCTTCGGGATCATCGGTGTCGGTCTGGTCGTAGCGAACAAAATCTCTGTCGTGCATTTATCCGCAGCCAGCATTGCGCTGGCAGTCATGGCACTGTTATCGATGACCATCGGCACCTTGTATCAAAAGAAAACCTGCCCCTCCTTTGATGTACGCACCGGTCAGGTAATCCAGTTTTTGGCATCGCTGATCTTAACGCTGCCGTTTGCATTGATGCTGGAAACCCAGACGATACTCTGGACACCAGAATTCTTTGGCGCAATGGCATGGTCTATTTTTGTCTTGTCCGGCGTCGGTATCTCGGTACTGTTTATCCTGATACGCAATGGAGAGGCGACTAAAGTCACCAGTTATATGTATCTGGTTCCTGCAGTCACTGCGGTCATGGCGTGGCTGATGTTTGGTGAGCGTTTTACCGTCACCGCCGCTGTGGGCATGGCAATCGCGTTGCTGGGCGTGGCTTTGGTGGTTAAACCCGGGCGTTGACTAAAGACAAAGAACACCACATAAGACACATAGAATTAATATACTCCCACTACGTATATTTTAAGTGTCCATAAGAATACTGGACAATACGCCATTTTTAAAATAAAAAATGGGGAGTATATTCAACTTAAGAAATTACACCGAGGTCAGAACAAAACTCTGCGCAAGCAACTTCAGCATCAAATTCAGATTAAGCCAGATCAAGCGCACCCATCAAATAACCACCATACCAATTCGCCAATCTGGCGATTTTGCGTCATTAACACCACAAATCACCTTATCCGCAAATGGGGAGTTAATCGTCATTGAGAACTTTTTATGATTGATTAAAAGAATTTATCTGATTTTTTTAAATCAAGCATCTCAGTGGAGTTAAAGTGGCATTATTTAAACAAAACCAGTTGACCTGAGATTTCTCGCCTTGTATGTTGTCCGCTGAGACAGATGGATAGCATTCTTCCACTGCCTACATGCCGAACCGAACCGCAGCGAGCAGAACAATAATCTAGCCGAAAACCCTGAGAGATCATCAAGATGAGCACTGAACAGACCACTCACCGACATCCTATGCGCTGGATTCCTACGCTGTATTTTGCGCAAGGCTTGCCATTTTATGCCGTCGCATTGGTCGCGGGTCTGATGTACAAAAGTATGGGGATGCCAAACGACCAGATCGCGCGATGGACTGGACTGATCGGCGCTGCCTGGGTCTTCAAATCCTTATGGAGTCCATTTCTGGAATTGGCCAGTAGTAAAAAATCCGTCGTGGTTATTTTTCAGATCATCGGTGGCGCAAGCTTAGGTCTGGTCGCACTGTCGCTGCAACTACCCATGTATTTCGCAATCAGTATTGCCTTGCTCGCGGTAGTGGCGTTTGCCTCTGCGACTCACGATATTGCCTGTGACGGTTTGTATATGGCGAGTCTAAGCAATAAACAGCAGGCCGCCTATGCAGGATGGCAAGGCGCATTTTTTAACGCTGCCCGATTTTTTTCTTTAGGCGGCTTAGTTTATTTGGCCGGCTATCTCGAAAAACATATGGACCCAGCCCATGCATGGATGATCATCTTTGGGATTCTCAGCGTGATGCTGATCGTGCTTGCGCTCTACAATTTGTGGGCCTTACCAGGGACAAAAAATGCGCCGATGGAAACCTCACTCAAAGGTGCATTCTGGATTTTGAAAGACGTCATCATTGATTTTTTTCAAAAGCCAGGCATCTGGATCGCCATCATTTTCATCATTTTGTTCCGTGCCGGAGAAGGCCAGGTACAAACCATAGGACCGCTATTTTTGCGTGAAGCAAAGGAGCTTGGCGGCTTAGGTTTGACTACCGATGAAGTCGGTATCGTATATGGCACAGCGGGAACCATCGCATTTTTAACAGGTAGCGTGCTCGGTGGTTACTTCACCTCATGGCTGGGACTAAAGCGCGCATTACCTTATCTCATTATTGCGATGAACCTGCCTATTTTGGTATTTGTTTTCCTGAGCAGCAATTTGCCTGGCAATCTAGGCATCATTACTGCTGCACTGTGCATAGAAATGTTTGGTTATGGCTTTGGTTTTGTCGGCATTATTTTATTCATCATGCAGGTGGTGGCGGTTGGTAAATATCAGACCGCACATTACGCATTGGGATCAGGTGTCATGCAATTGGGCTTCATCATTTTTAAAATGATCAGTGGCGATATCCAGCTCGCCTTAGGGTACAAAAATTTCTTTGTCTGGGCGCTGATTTCTGCGGTACCGGTCTTGATCTTATCGCGATTTTTAAAATTCGAGGCCGAACAGAAAGTACCTGTAATAGTCTGATTATGCCATCGCAAAGCATAACTAAAAACTAGCAAGCATCAACTAAACTAAAGCGCACTCTGAAAAAACAGAATGCGCTTTTTTTACTTCTGCCGAGCCTGCTACACAAATCACCTCAGCTTGACCATGTTTAAGTACGACAAGCCTGCCCTGTGGCATCAAACAAATGGCAACGGGATAAAGGCATCACCACATCGATCTGGCTACCTGCCTTTAACGCGGGCGAGGTCGCGCACAGATCCGCACTCAATTTAATAGAGAGGCTTTGCTGATCGTTTTTAGCATTTGCAAGGTGTCCGTAAATTACAGAGGCGTCACCAAGATGTTCAATGAAATCGATGGAAATCTGTAATACGGGCGCTTCCGTTGAGCCACTTATTGTATGCGGTAAAGCTAGTTGCTCTGCACGCACGCCCAACGTAACAACATCACCGATAGCGACTTGTGATGCAATCACAGGCAAGGTCAAGCTAGTTCCATCTTTTAACCTTAACTGTGCATCCGTGCCATTGAGTGCGGTCACTTCTGCATTCAGAAAATTCATTTTCGGCGCGCCTAAAAATCCTGCAACGAACAGATTGGCAGGACGTTCGTATAACTCCAAAGGCGTACCAAGCTGCTCTATTTTTCCAGCATTGAATACAACAATACGTTGACCCAAGGTCATTGCCTCCACCTGATCATGGGTCACATAAATCATTGTCGTTTTTAAATCCTGATGCAGCCGACTCAACTCAATCCGCATCTGCACGCGCAGACTGGCATCGAGGTTGGAAAGTGGCTCATCAAATAAAAATAGCTTGGGCTGACGCACAATCGCGCGACCAATCGCGACCCGCTGGCGTTGACCGCCAGACAGATCTTTTGGCTTACGTTGTAGCAGATGTGTAATTTGCAATATCTGAGCGGCCTGCTGCACGGCATCGTCAACTTGCTGCTTTTTTTGCCCCGCCATTTTCAAGCTGAATGCCATATTTTCATAGACAGTCATATGCGGATACAGAGCATAGGACTGGAACACCATCGCAAGACCGCGCTTGGCTGGCGGGATATCGTTGGCCATTTCTCCATCGATGAATAGCTCGCCATCGGTGATGTCTTCTAATCCAGCGATCATACGTAGCAAAGTTGATTTACCACAGCCTGAGGGCCCGACAAAAACAATGAATTCACCGTTGTTGATATCGAGATTGATACCTTGGATGACTTTGGTGTCGCCGTAGTGTTTGGTGATATTGCGTAGTTGAACTTGAGCCATTTTTGTTCTGGTATTCTCTCGAACTAATATTTTTATACTTCGTAGCGACAGGCCGGGAGTGACGACCCCGCGGCGTCCGAAATACCTCCAACCAACAAATACATCAAAAGCCTAAAGAGTCTCTAGAAGCTCTGATGAGATAAGTAGAGTGCGCCATGCGCACCACTCCCGCCACCAAATTTCTCAAACATCAAAACCAGCTACAGGCAACTTACCTTCAGCAACAATATCTCCACGTAACCAAGCCGCAACAGCGGCTATCGCTGGCGTAGCAAAACCATAGGTAATCAGCGCAGGCGATTGGATGTCCAACGATTGAAACGGGTTCCATAACACCAGATGTAAATCCGGCTTCCATTCCCGGCGAATTTTTTCGCTGTAACGCAAACGGATTGTGGAGGCGAGTATCGTAAAGCGACCATCATCGGGCAATGCGCTCCAGTCAAATTCGTTCGCCCGATCAAATTCTACGGTTTCAACATCATAAATTTCACTCAGCATCGCGCTGACTTTTTCGGAGCGGATACCCGCTTCCGAGACGCCGTCGCTGACCACATTAGCGCTGATCACTAAACGGACTTTATTGCCGGGTGAAGGAGCTTTGGGGCTGTGGTAAGGCGTCAATCCACGCTTCCATCCCTCTGCCATTAATTGCAAATCGTGTGCTTCGGTTTGATAGGCGATTTGAAACCCCGTTTGCTGACATGGATACTGTTGCGTCAGTTTGGTGATGCGCGCCAGCCGTTGCTGCAACCCAGCTGCGTCGATCTGCTCGCTTTGTATGGCGTCGGTCAAGGCTGCCAGTGTCTCGATCTGAGTTTCTCTGGTGCCTAATGCCATCACCAGATCAGCCCCCGCATCCAAAGCAAGGACGGCGGCTTTGCCCGCGCCATAGCGACCGGCAATTGCGTGCATGTCCATGCCATCGGTGATAACGACGCCCTGATAATTCCATTCATCTCGCAAAATGCCAGTCAGGATTTTTTTCGACATCGTGGCGGGATAATCGGCATCTAATGCAGGGTAAACAATGTGTGCCGTCATCATGGCTGGCGCGGCGTCTTTAGCCACACGAAAAGGTGCAAACTCCAGTGCATCCAGTTCTGCACGAGACTTATCGACCGTCGGCAAATCACGGTGCGAATCGACATTGGTGTCACCATGCCCGGGGAAATGTTTAACGCAGCACGCGACGCCCTCGGACAAACTGCCTTCCATCCATGCCATTGCTAAACGACTAGCCTTCTGCGGATCAGAGCCAAATGAGCGTTCAGAGATGACGGGATTATCAACGTTATTATTGAGGTCGAGCACCGGAGCGAAATTCCAGTTAAAACCGAGAGACTTCACGCCACGCGCAACCGCCGCACCTACCGCGCGACATAGCGCTGGGTCATCGCTAGCTCCCAAAGACATCGCAGCGGGCGGCTGCGGCACCCAGGTCGCTCGCACGACCGCTCCGCCCTCTTGATCAATGCCGATCAAGGCATCCGGCCCCATGACGTCTCGTAAATCCGACGTGAACTTAGACAGCTGCTGCGCATCCACCATATTTTGGCGAAACAGGCAAACTGCGCGGATATGATTGTCACGTAAAAATTGCGCCATCTCTGCATCAAGCGAGGTACCGGGCATGCGTATCATGATCAATTGACCTGCGATTTTTTTTGCCGCTGCGTTTGTCATTATGTTTGTCATTTCACTGCTCCATCCATGCCGCGCATAAAAAAGCGCTGGGTAAATAAAAAGGCGACGAGTATCGGCGCGATCGTCAAAATAGTGCCCGCAGCAATCACCCGTGTACTGCTGCCGTAAGTACCACGCAGATACAGCACACCTGCCGACAAAGGAAAATCATCGGGCTTACTAATTACGATAGAAGGCCAGATATAGTCATTCCAGGCTTCCACCGCAGTCAAAATACCGACCGTTGCTAACCATGGCGAGATCAATGGCAACACGATTTTCCAGAAAATAATCCACTCCGGTGCACCATCAACCCGTGCGGCATCAATCAGGTCTTGTGGTACTTCATCGAAGGCTTGTTTCAACAGCAGTATCGATACCGCGGTCACCACATTCGGCAAGATCACACCGGTATAAGTATTGACCAAGCCTATCTTGGTCAGAGTGATAAAGTTCACCAAAAAATTCACTTCTGACGGCAAAATCATGGTTGCCAATATCAGCCCAAACACCAGCTTGCTACCGCTGAAGCGCATGCGTGACAAAGGATAGGCTGCCAGCGAGCACAGTAGTAGTTTCCAGCATACGGTTGCTACGGTAATCAGCAAGGAATTTTTATAAAACGCGATCATCGGGATGACGCGGAATACTTCAATAAAATTGTCGATTGATACCGCTTGTGGCATAAAGCTGGGCGGGAATTCAAAAATATTGCCCTCAGTCGATACCGCCACTACCAGCGTCCACCAGAACGGGAATACGCATAACACCGCCAATGCGATTAGCACCGTATATTGCACAACAATTTTAAACAGACGCTCAACGGAATAGGACATCACCTGTGCCTCGGCTTCAGATAGCGCAGACAAGCCAGTGCAATGGCAATACAAGATAATGACATCACAAAACTGGCGGCAAGACCGCGTGGCAATTTCAGATGTTTTAAACCCTGATCGTAGGCATAGTAGAGCGCGGTGAAAGTTGAATTCATCGGGCCGCCCTGAGTCAGAACATCGACCTCCTGATATGCCTTCAGCGCAGCTAAAACGGACATGATGGTACAGACCATGATGGTTGGAAATAGCATAGGTACGGTGATCTTCCAAAACCGTTGCCATAGATTTGCACCGTCTAACATGGCGGCTTCTTGCATCTCGGCCGGGATGGATTGCAGCGCCGCCAGATACATCACCATATACCAGCCCAGTCCGCGCCAGAGCGAGACAAACATAATCGAGAAAATCGCCAGACTATCATCCGATAACCAGCCCAGTGGTTGATTAATGGCATGCAGTTTCAGGAGTGCATAATTCAAGGCGCCCTGATCATGGAACATAAATCCCCACATAATCCCGACTACCGCAACCGTGGTCACCACCGGCACATAATAAGCCGCACGGAACCAGCGTATCGCTGGCAATTGGGTATTGACCAGCGACGCCAGTAAGATCGCACCGACCTGAATAAACGGGACGATCAATAAAAATAGCAGGGAATTTTTAAGACCGTTGACAAACATCGCATTTCCAAAAATATAGCGATAATTATCCCAACCCACCCAATGCGTAGCGCGGACTAAACTGAAATCGGTAAAGCTCAGATAGGAGCCATATAACACTGGCCAGAACGAGAACAACGCGAGCAACAATAAAGCCGGTGCGAGGAATACATAGGCAATCACATTATGTCGTCGAAAGGCGGACATAATCAGTGATCCTCCTTCGCCATCATCCCGGCATGGATTTGTGCATTAACGTCAGCAGCCAGCTTTTTATTCCAGATCGCCACTGCCTCATCAAGTGCCAGCTTGATCTCTTTTTTGCCCGTCATTCCCGCCTCTACTGCCTGCACCAGAAACCGCCGCAACTCATCGTAATCAGTAATGCCATCCACATACAAACTGCGTGAATACTGCATAGAACCAGCAGCAACGGTCTGCGCAACTTCTGCTGCGCCCGCATGATCCGGCATCTGTGCAAAGTAAGGATTAGCAAGTGCTTTGACTGTGGTCGGCATGACTTTGGCAATCTTAGCAAAGGCTAATTGATTCTCGTCGTTCGTCAGAAATTGGGCAAACTCAGCAATCGCGGGAAGCGATCGGGGATTGACGCCTTTTGGTACAGCAAAGTTAAACATCCAACCACCGTCGGCAATACCCGTAGGACCAACAGGCGCAGGGAAAATCGCGGTATTCGCATAGATTTCGGCAGAGTCGGCCTGAATACGTTTTAAGGCAGTTGGCGCGCTGACCATCATGCCTAAGCGACCGCCCAGATAAGCATCCACCACGGCGGGGAAATTGTCTTCGGCAAACAATTTATCCTTCAAAAAACCGTTCACCTTATAGGTGTCAGCGAGCTTTTTGATCAAGGCGATATGGGCGGGCGAATTAAAAACAGCCTTGCCATCTTTGATCAGCGGCAGACCTTGCTGCATTAAAAAACCATCGATCTTGCCTAGCGCAGGCGCATAGCCAGCCTTACCAGTTTTGGCTGCAATCTGGCGTGCATAGGCGAGCAGCTCGTCCATATTTTTCGGTGCTTGCGTGATCCCAGCAGCACTCAGAATTTTACGGTTGTAGGCAATCACATTGACGTTGCTGTAATGTGGAAAACCGTAGAGCTTGCCGCGAAAGGTCAGATCATCGAGCGCGCCTTTGGTGTAGACCGTTTTGTTCTTCATCAGACCGTCAACCGGTTCGATAAAACCATCACGCGCAAATTCTTCTGCCCACGGCACGCTGAGATTGACTAGTGAAGGCGGTGTGCCTGCTGCAATCGAGGTGATGAGTTTCAGTTGCAAAATATCCCAGGGGAAATCTACCCACTCGACCTTGACACCGGGATGTTGCGCTTCATACGTTTTAACCAGCGTTTGAAAATACGGAATGAACTTCGGCTTTAAGCTCATGGTCCAGAATTCGATTTTTTCTGTAGCGTTTACGCTAGTCATAGCAAGCACAGAGACCGTTACCGCGAACGAGAATAGGAATATGGCGCGCCGCATGGATACCGCTAGCCTTGCAAGGATTTTGCTAGCTCGCTGCCCCATCACTAAACGCCACATTCTGCCTGACAAAGAAATACTCCCCTATTTTTTTTGTAAAATATCGCTGATTGTCCAGGTTTTCTATGGACAATGTAAATATACTAACTAGGAGTATATTTATAAACAGTTTTAAAAAAAGCGCTATGCTCTTTCGTTACCAAATGCGCACTAGTGTTTTTCCTCGTGCGATTTCAATTCGTCTTGGTCACTTTACTTAAATGCCGTGGCTTGTCAGGATCTAATCCGCGGGCGATCGACAAGTGCGCTGCCATGACATAAAACGCCTGAATCGCCACGATGGGATCAAGGTCTGGTGTGGCTGCGGTAGGCAATGTCAGGTTACGTTCTTTTACGTCGATTGGTGCTGCCAGCAACACATTAGCGCCACGGCCACGCATCTCTTCTGCCAGCGCAATTAAGCCTGCTTGGGTAGGACCGCGGGTTGCAAAAATCAGCAGAGGATAGCCATCATCAATCAAGGCCATCGGGCCATGTTTGATCTCTGCACCACTAAATGCTTCTGCCTGTATGACTGAGGTTTCTTTAAACTTAAGCGCCGATTCTAATGCGACTGGGAAGCTGATACCGCGCCCGACGGTCATGATGCGCGACGCTGGGGTTAACACGTCTAAAGCATTAGACCAGTCGCAACGGGTAGCCGCCTCTAAGGCTTCTGGCAGAGACTCAATCGCGCTCAAAAATTCCGCATCGTTTTGCCAATTGCCTGCAACACGCGCACCGGCAACCAGTGAGGTAATAAAACTCTTGGTTGCTGCGACACTCAATTCTGGCCCTGCATGCAAAGGCAAAGTCCATTCGGCGCTCTGCGCTAATGGCGATGTCGCATCGTTGACTAATGCCACCGTGGAGGCGCCGCCCTCACGAAAATAACGAATCGGCTCAATTACATCCGGGCTTTGTCCCGACTGCGAGATTGCAATCGCCAGCGCATCGCGGGCATGCAACGGTGACTTATTCAATGTCACTAATGACATCGGCAAAGAGGCAACGATGCGACCCAGGCGCGACATGATCAGGTAGGCTGCGTAATTAGCGGCATGGTCAGAACTACCACGTGCCACCGTCAATACCGATGACGGCGGATGATCTCTGAGATGTTTTCCCAGCGCGATATAACGGCCTTTGTCCTGCGTCAGTTGATGCGCCACAAACTCGGCGGACGAGCAGGCTTCCTTAAGCATTTGCGAGGTCAATCTTTTCTCCTTCTACATACACAGCAATCAGGTTGAGCTTGCGGTCAAGCACGACGATGTCGGCATAACTATCCACTTGCAAACGACCACGATCAGATAAGCCGAGATAATCGGCGGCATAAGTGGAAACACGCTTAGACGCGTCCGCAATATCGAGACCGATGCTGACCAGATTGCGCAAGGCTTGATCCATCGTCAAGGTGCTACCTGCTAGCGTGCCGTCTTCTAGCCGCACACCGCCCAGACATTTATGTACCACCTGACGGCCGAGCATGTACTGACCATCTGGCATACCAGACGCAGCGGTAGAATCGGTCACACAATACAGATGCGGAATCGCCCGCATTGCCGCCTTGATCGCACCGGGATGAACATGCATCAGATCGGGAATAATTTCAGAAAATTGTGCATGCGCGAGTGCTGCGCCGACCATGCCAGGCGCGCGATGATCAAGGCGCGACATCGCGTTATACAAGTGCGTAAAACCCTTGGCACCATTTTCTAAAGCGGCGACACCCTCTTCATACGTGCCCAGTGTATGACCGAGCTGCACCACCATACCCATATCGGTCAGCTCACGTACCAGTTGTAAATGACCTTCCATTTCTGGTGCAACTGTGATCAGTTTGATCGGTGCAATATCGTGTAAATGCTTAACCTGTTCCAGCGAGGCAATCCTTGCAAAATCTGGTTGAGCACCGAGCTTGCCCGGATTGATATACGGGCCTTCCAGATGGACGCCAAGTACGCGTGCTGCGCCTTTGGTTCTGGTTTCGCATACTGGCTTTAAAGCGTGCAGAGCTGCCTCCAGATCAGCCATGGGCGCGGTCATGGTAGTTGCCAGCAAACTGGTCGTGCCGTGCTGTGCGTGCATGCGTGCAATGACCTCGGCAGCATCACCTGCTTCCATCGTGTCTTTACCGCCAGCGCCATGCACATGCAGATCGACAAAGCCGGGCAAAATATATACTTGCTGATTTTGTGCTGGATCAATGGTCGCACCAAGGATTGCCGTCACGCGTTCTGCAAAATCGATAGAGCCGCTAACCCAACCGGAAGAAGTCAGGACATTGCCTTGCAAAGTTCCACTCATCTGAACAGCTCCGCAACAAAATCATAATAATCACTGCGACAAAACGAGTGCGTCAGTTCTACCGCAGCACCGGTCGGCAAGTAACCAACGCGGGTAATGTAGAGCATTGCCGCACCTTGTTTAATGCCTGCCAGCTTGGCTTGCTCGGCCGTCGCGTTGACAGCACGGATATGTTGCAAGGCGCGGGTCGGCGTGACGTTATGCGACTCCAGATAACCATACAAACTGTCGGTGACTAATTTAGGATTGGGTAAATAGATCGCCGGTATGGTCGTGCTCTCTATCGCCATCACTACATTATCAGCAGTGCGCAAGCGCTTTAGCCGCGATACCACAGTGTTGGGCGACAAACCTAATGACAAAATCTCTTCCGGTGCGGCGATACCGGTTTCGCGTGAAATCCATTGCGAACCTGGTGCAAAACCACGTTGGCGCAGCTCTTCACTAAAGTTAGTCAGACGGGATAAAGGTTGCTCTAATTTTGGGGTGATATACGTGCCAGAGCCATGCTTGCGGGTGAGCAGCCCACGCTCGCACAACATATCAATGGCTTTGCGCGCAGTGACGCGAGAAATCTCTAATACCTCGGACAATAAGCGCTCTGATGGCAATGCCTCGTCTGGCTGCCAGATGCCGCTATGGATGCCTGTTGCTAATTTGTTCGCCAGTTGCAGATACAAGGGCGTAGAGCTTTCGCTATCTGGTTTGAAATCACTTAATTGCGCTTGCATAGTTTTTTCCTAGTGAAGCGTTTTTACAAATTACTCATGAATTTGCGATTAAATTTTTACTGCATGTTCTGTATTAAAAATTGATCTGACGTTGAATCAAAATCAATGCACCCGCTGCTGAGTCCGATTTTGGCTTTACGATGCGAGGCAATAAATCTAAAGGCAAGTAAGGCAGCATCGGTTCTGCCAAGCCACCGCACAAAGCAATCGGCAACAATCCCGACGGATCTAATGCGGACGCCATTTTAGCGACTTCGCTACCCGCAGCCAGCATAATGCTACCAGCACTGGTCGTCGTGGGTGCATGCGCAATCACGACCGGTGCCAGTTGGGCATAGTTTGTTTGATTTGCCTTGGCTAACCAGTTGAATATGAGATCACGACTCTCAGTGTTACTTCTGTTCGCTTTATGTTCAGTCTCATTTTCAGCTTCAGTAAGAGCATCAGGGCCCGCACACGCTTGCAACAATGCTGCAGAAAACGCATCCTCTGGACTGCGTCCATCCAGTACATGCTGAATATGATTGATGGCTCTTAAACCCAACCAAGCGCCGCTGGCTTCATCGCTGGATGGAAACCCCCACCCTCCAACTTCACGACGGATGCCATCCACTAACATCACCTCGCCTGCACTGCCTGTGCCTAATGCAATAATCGCACCAGCCGCGCCTTGATGTGCGCCTAACAAAGTTGTCTCGGCATCAGTTCCGATCGCCAAGGAACCAAAGCCCGGATTTTTTACATAGAATTCTGTTGCCCATTGCTTGTTATGAATACCCGCCAAGCCACAACCTGCGGCAATTTCTCGTAAGGGTGGCATCGCCAACCCTGCATCAAAAAACGCTTTTCTGGTAGCAGCAAGAATCGATTGCCAGGCTGACTCAATACCATGCATCAAACCAGATGGTCCCGCACTGCCCTGACCGACTTCAGTACCGCCAACCTGCACCAGACGCACTCGGGTTCCGGTGCCGCCGCCATCGACGCCTATCAGGTATTGGTATTGATCAATCACTTTCTCGCCCATAGAATTTTTATTGGTTTTCACTAAGTTCTTACTGTTAATTCTGCTTTTTGCAGTGCAATAAGACATCCTAGAGCTTTTATATAGTGGTTGTCAATAGGTATTTAAGTGGTATTTAAAAATCTTTTGTACTAGCGAATCATTATTTCTTTTATTGTGCAGAACGATGGGGTCACTAATGGCACCGATATTGATCATATCTATCTCAATCAAGTGATCGGATGACAGCTTCGACCAGATTACTTTCGCTAAGAAAAAGGTGACGGAGCATATGCCCCGTCACCGATAATTTGAGGGGTTTGAAATCAGCACCAACATTAGCATCGATATCAAACATCTCAGTCACTCATATTACATTTTTGCGTGCAAAGTCAGGTAGAACTGACGACCACTTTGGTACACAGAACGTGGCTGATCTTCATTTAAGGCATAATATTTTAGCGTTGGATTATTCAGATTTTGTGCATCTAAAGTGATACCAAAATTCTCATTAATCTTATAACCAAAGGATGCTGACACTGCTCCAGTTGCCGCCTGCGAGAATGCAGTCTGACGATCTAAGCCACTGTAGAAACTAGACCGATAACTATAGGACAGACGCGCATTAAACTTATCATCTTCGTAGTAACCACTCAGATTGTAAGTATTTTTGGAGGCACCCACGACGTCTTTTGAATCAGCATCTTTGGCATCAGCATAAGTGTAGTTAGTGGAGAAACCAAAGTTCTTACCGACTGGCTGCTCATACGCTAACTCGATACCTTTCACCTTGGCGCTGGTATTGGTTGGAACTGATAAAATATACGGCACCATCGCACCTTGTGGTGTCTGAGCGCTGTACGTCATATAGCTCTTAGAGACTTGTCCTATCCCGACATAGCTAGTCAAATCCATATAGAACAACCCTGCGGATAACAAAGAACGCGGTGCAAAATACCATTCTAAGGACGCGTCAAAGTTATTCGAGCGAATCGGTTTCAGATCAGGATTAGCGCCACTACCGCTACCTACACCACCGGCAACTGCTGGCGGACTCAGGCTGATCGCACTTGCCAGTGCGCCGTAGTCTGGGCGAGTCATCGTCTTCGATACAGCAAAACGGGCAACCAGATCTTTGGTGACATCAAGACGTAAATTCCCACTTGGTAAAATATCGTTATAGGTATTATCGAATTGCTGACGGATGAATGGACCAAACAGGGATGTTGTGATCGCACCAGGCGTCGTAGCAGTGGCAGCAAATGGTAAGGTCACGCTTTCTTTAGTTTGTACAAAACGGATACCAAAGTTACCGCTCCAGCCTTGACCTTCCAGATTGCTTTGGATATACGCGGCACTGGTGTTTTCTTTAAGCGCGAACTCAGATGCCCAATTTTCACGAGAGCCATCGGTCGGACGCAAGGCGTATTGCGCGTCATAAGCCGCTAACTGACCAGCGGTATAGGACCAGACGTTTGTTGGAAAACTACCACCAAGACCACTACCAAAATTACCTGGATATGAAACTGTTCCGCCAGCAGGTAAATTGTTGAATGCAGAGCCATCCAAAACCGGACGTTGATTATTCACAAAATCATTGTTGCGCTTATGTTCAGTAGCACGTACACCGAATTTCAGGTTGGTAAATACACCTTGATTAATCGCATACTCACCGTCTAGCTTAGCCCAAGTTTCTTTATCTTTAACGCTGACTTGCTGATCGCCGAAAATCCAATCCAAACCAGTATTGGCATTGCTGGAATTATTAGTCGTACCCAGATTCCAGTTGGCGGCGCTGCCAATGCCGTTCAAGCCCCAGGAAGCACCACTACCTTTGCCGGTATCCCACTCAGCCACGTCTTGTGTCAAGGTTTTTCCTGTACCGCTGGAAGTTCCCAACTGACCATTTAACTTGAAGGACGAATTGACACGCCAGCTTGCTTCAACGCTGACAAAATTAGTATCAGAACCAGCATCAGGACGGGAAATCTGATCGTAGATGCCGTATTGCGTACCAGCGACACCAGTGAAGTTAGCATTGGTCAGAGTTTTTACGCCGTTGGTCGTGCTCACAACATAACCAGGATCAGGCGCTTGTCCTGCACCGCCATTGATGAAGTGGGTGCCCCACATCATATAGTTACGATTATAGTTAGCAGCATCCATCGTCGAACTGAAGGCATTAACATCGATCGTAAAATCATTGCTTGGTTTGAATTGCAAATCAATCAAACCACCCTGACGCTTACGTACTTGTTCAAATAATGCAGAACCCATTAATCCTGGGTAATACACTCCAGCCAAATCAGGATTAGACAGGGCAACTTTGCTGTTAGGTGCAATTTTTTCGTAACCCAAAATCTCTTGGCCATCACGGCGCAGGCTACGCTTTTCAGAGAAGGCTTGGATCATGACACCAAACGTATTGGCATCATTCTTCCAGTTCAGCAACGCGCTGATTTGTGGATCGGTCTTCTTAGGCAGATCGGCATACACCGCACCGATAGTCGCTTCAGCAGTAAATTGCTTTTTAAAATCCAGCGGCTTACGGGTAATGATATCGACGGAGCCAGCAACACCCCCCTCAACTAAACTGGCCTCAGATGACTTATGGACTTCAACACGGCTAACCAACTCAGATGGCAACAAGGTATAGCTGACACTACGTCCGACACCAGGACCACTTTGGTTCAGGACAAACCAGTCACCTGCCGCCATGTTGTGGCCGTTGATTAAGGTCTGAGTCAAACTTGGGTTGGTGCCGCGCATACTGACGCGATCGTTTTCATCAAAGCCACCTTCGTTACCACTAGCAGAACTTGTTGTAACACCAGGCAAACGCTGCAATGAGTCAGCGACGTTTTTATCTGGCATTTTGCCGATATCTTCGGCAGTGATCACATCCAGATGTGAATCCGCATTACGTTTTTGATTTAAAGACTGTTGTGCAGCAGCGCGAATACCCGTAACCACCACTTCTTGTGCTGCCGGATCGGCTTGCTGCGCTTGTGCTGACATTGCGACTGTCATGATTAGCACTGCAACACCGGACGCGATTGGCGTCAGTTTAGGCGTTGATTTAGGTGCTAACTTAAGTGTCAGATTACTTTTCATTTACTCCCCCAAGATTTATCAATCAAAACAATTTGATGCCCTGCTGCGAGATATTTTTTTCTATACAGAAGAGCGTTTCGATACCACCCGCGATACTGCAACTTACCAAGTCAAACATACAAAACCACTTAAATGCCACAATTTAAAACTAACTCTATAAAACGACACAAGGTCTTTACTTACTCAATCAGGCCATGGCGTTTCAAATGCGCAGACCGTGGTTAAATAAAAACTGAATCTGATTGAGTAAGATAAAAAATCTCTAGCAAGATCACTCTCATGCTTTTTATCTTTGGGGCGACTGATACTTTGATTTTCGCCTGAAATAGGAAGCAGTGGGCTCACTGTAGTTAGCGTAAAAGTGGCTGTCAAGCGGTATCTACGTGGTATTACCGATACTCATATTGGTACTAATAAGAAGAATTAAACAAACATTACAAGCCATTGATTTAAATCAATAATTATTTAATTCAAATATGTTTTTTATAAAAGTGGACTGATTAGTTTTTACAACAAACAAATAAGCTTAATCATTTATCAGATAAACGATATTGCAGAGAAATTTTTTCTGACGGGGGCTTTTCTTGGGCGTTTTCGCTTGAACACCAGGCTTAAAAATCGATACAAAATTTGTCCATTGTCATAGACAGGAACCATCTATTTTTTTGAGCAATCAATAAAGGAAATCAAACCCATCGCAATCAAATTAGCGAATGAGGCATAAAATAATATTCAGGACTGGATATATAATTGGTATTAATGTCTTATCTAACGATGAAGTACACTCAGTCTCATTCGTGATTTTTTGAATCAAAACAAGGTAGCAACCCGACCACCACCACCACCCGCTTCGCCAGTATGAATTTGAGAAGCCAAATCAAAGTACATCGCTACTTTTAAAGAATACAACTCATGTCAAACCTTGAATTGAAGCCACTGAGAGAATTTCATCAACTGGATGAAACGACTTTTTTGCGCGATGTGATTGGTACGCGCCAGCCCTGCGTCTTACGCGGATTTGTTAAACATTGGCCCTCAGCACAGCAAGCGTCGGTAGAGGCTACTTATCGTTATTTAAAAAATCTGGATAACGGTACGGCCGTCGATGTAATACTGACACCGCCCCAAGAGGACGGCCGTATTTTTTATAATGAGGCGTTGGATGGTTTTAATTTTTTACGGAATAAATTATCAATCTCGGCGGTGTTAGATCAAATAATGCGCTACAGCCAGTTTGATCAGGCACCTTCCGTAGCGATACAAAGTGCATTGATCGCTGAATGTCTGCCCGGCTTTTTGGTGGACAATGTTTTGCCATTCATGAGTGAGCAAATCGCTCCCCGAATCTGGCTTGGTAACAAGGTGACGACACCTGCTCATATTGACACTTCCTACAATATTGCCTGTGTTGTCAGTGGTAAGCGACGCTTTACGATCTTCCCACCAGATCAGGTGGCCAACTTGTATATTGGCCCTTTAGACTTTGCACCAACCAACTCACCGATTAGTCTGGTGTCGTTCAAACAGCCGGATTTTCAGCAATTCCCCCGGTTCAAACAAGCACTGGAACATGCTTTCGTTGCAGAACTGGAGCCTGGTGATGCAATCTATATCCCAACTTTGTGGTGGCATCATGTGGAGTCGCTGAGCAAGCTCAATGTCTTGATCAACTATTGGTGGGGTGGCCCGATCCGCACTGAACAAACGCCAAGTACGCCCTTTGAATGTCTGGTGCATTGTCTGACGAATTTAAAACAACTACCGCCAGATCAAAGAGCCGCCTGGGGTGCCTTGTTTCAACATTATGTATTTTCCAAAGACGATCCTGCGGCGCATATTCCGTCACATAGACGCGGCGTTATGGATGGCAGAACTGAATGATTTTTCTTAGCTGGCGAACACGTATTTTTCACGCGCGACTAAAAAGAAATTACTTTTGAATGATTAGCGCAAGGTCTTTTGCGCTGCCTCGTGAACCATCGAGGAAATACAATCCAGATAAGTTGAACTAATTCTCCAGCGATGCCAATACAAAGAAATATCTAGCGGATACCTCTTCGCGATATGGATCAGCTCCCCTCGCTGCAAAGCTGACTCAACAATGTGCTCTGGCATCATGCCCCAGCCAAGACCTGCGCACGCCGCCTGAAAAAATGAGCGGGTAGATGGAATCATGTGTATGCGAGGTCGGATTAAATTTGTCGTGAACCGTGATATAAAAACATCTTGCAAGGCATCCTTTTGATTGAACTTCAACATAGGGGCAAGCTCAAGCGCTTTTGCATTAACGCCCTTTGGGAAATAGCGTGTCTTGAACTCCGGTGTAGCAACTGCCAGATAACGCATGATGCCCAACGGTTCAACTTTACATCCTTGGATTGCATCTGCGCTGGCACTCACTCCAGCCATTACGCTACCTTCGCGCAAAAGAGCCATTGAGTAGTCTTGGTCCTCGGTTCTGACATCCAACATCATCGAACCATCAAGTGCGACCGCCTGAAATACTGAACTAAACCAGCTATCCAACGAATCGGCATTTAAGACAATCGGAATTCTTACGGCAACAGAAGCATCTTCTGTTTGCACAGATAAACCAGAAAACATTTCTGATTCCAGCAAAGCCACCTGCTCTGCATATCGCAAAAATATACGCCCTGCTGCCGTAGGCTGGCAGGGCGTTGTGCGCTGGATCAGGATTTGCCCCAAACGATCCTCAAGCAACTTGATTCGCTGACTAATTGCTGAAGGTGTCAGGTTTAACTTCCGGGCAGCAAGCTCAAAGGTTCCCTCATTCAGTACGGCAGCAAATGCAGACAGCTGGGCATTATCGACTTTGATATTCATTTTTTCTAATGTAGATTAAAAATATTTAGCTTTACTTAATGATTCTAGCTGAATAATCTGCGCTATCCCTTTATTACTCTATTGATTGCGCTAGGTTTATATGATCTCTGATTTTCTCTCTGGATTTCTATCGGGAGCAACCCTCATCCTCGCCATCGGGGCTCAGAATTCTTTTGTCTTACGACAAGGTATACGGAATGAGCATATTGTTCCGGTCGTTCTGGTGTGCTCCTGCGCCGACGCATTGCTGATCATAGCTGGGGTTGCAGGTCTGGGACTACTGATTCAATCGAATCCTGCTGTACTAACTTTCGCACGATATGGCGGAGCGATATTTTTAGCAGCATATGGTATCGCTGCGGGAAAGCGAGCACTCCAGTCAAATCACCTAGTGGTTAACGCCGAGATTGGCGCATCCCTGGGCACCGCCATAGCGACTTGTCTAAGCTTCACTTTTCTCAATCCACATGTTTATCTGGATACAGTGATTCTTCTAGGCTCGCTAGCCAATCAGCGCCAAGGCACGGGTCGATGGATTTTTGGACTTGGCGGCTCAATGGCCAGTTTCGCCTGGTTCTTTGCGCTGGGGTTCGGCGCACGCAAACTAGCTCCACTCTTCAGCAAAGCAATTGCATGGCGCTTACTGGATACGGCGATCGCAATTTCTATGATCGGACTCAGCGTGATGCTATTCATAGGTTGAGAATACTGACGCCGGGAAACCTCATCCATACAGGTCGTTCGCTAGCAGTTATTTATTCACTCTAGTTTCGACCATGTTTGCTCATTAAAAACTAGTGAGTGATTTACAGCTAATAAAACAGTCCTGCAACAACTGTACCCAATTCTCTCTCAGTATTGAAATACCCTTGCTGTTCCTGAGCAAGATAAACACCGCCAACCGTCTAACACGCCTAGAAATAAGTTATTTTTAAATTTTTATAGATGATAATAATAATCTATTTTATTTATGACGATTATCATCTATGATGTATTTATTGACCAAATCGGGAGTAGGTAATGCCACGGGTATCACGCGAACAAATGGAATCCAATCGTGCGACGATTGAAGATGTTTCGGCTCGTTTATTCCGCGAGCAAGGTATTGCTGGTGTCAGCGTGGCGGATTTGATGTCGGCAGCAGGGCTGACGCATGGCGGGTTTTATGGCCACTTCGCCTCAAAGGACGAACTCGCCGCTGTCGCCTGTGAACACGCCTTTACAAAAGCAGCACAGAGCCGGGAAAAACGCACAAAACAAGCAGGCTCAGGCGTGGACGGTGCCGCCAGTTTAAAAAACTATGCCGACCATTATCTGACCTCGCGCCATAGAGATAATGCCGGCCAAGGTTGCCCGGCATTGGCATTTGCGACGGATGTGATGCGCGAAACGCCGGATAAACCAGTGCGCGACGCCTATCTGAGCGGCATTAAAAATATGGCAAAAGCGCTTGAAACCATGGCGGGTGCAGGCGCGCAGACTCAGCGTGAGCAAGCACTGGTGGCAATGGCAGCCGTGGTCGGCGCAATGACGCTGGCAAGAGCGACCAAGGGCGATCCTTTGTCAGATGAATTGCTGGCGGCAGTACGCGGATTTTTTGCACATCAAAATGCAGATTAATAATCTTGAAACTGATTACTGAATTGATCAAGAAGTTAATCCGAGTTAATTAGTAAAACCATGCTGCAAACCCATATTGAAAGATCGTATGCAAACCGCTCCCAGCACTAACATAAGCGCTCAAATGAGCGCTACTCCAGATACGATAAAGCTAGTAGCGACAACCGCCATACCTGATACATCAATGGATGCACGCACCAAGCTGTTGCTGGAAGCACCGATTTTATCGACCTTATTGGGGCTAGGCGCACCGAATGTTTTGGTGATGGCAGCACAAGCCGCAGTGGGCTTGATCGAAACTTATTTCGTCGGCAAATTAGGCACCGATGCGCTGGCAGGTATGGCGCTGACCTTCCCTGTTGTGATGTTGATGCAAATGATGTCGGGCGGCGCAGTAGGAGGCGGGATTGCATCTGCGATTGCGCGGGCACTGGGCGCTCGGCGGCGTGCTGATGCCGATGCATTGGTGTTGCATGCAATGCTGATTGCGCTTGGATTTGGATTGACGTTTACGCTGATTGTGCTGACTGGCGGACATTGGCTGTATAGCCAGATGGGCGGCAATGGCGGCTCGCTAGATGCTGCACTCACTTATTCCAGCTGGGTGTTCTCAGGTGCGGTGCTGATCTGGTTATTTAACTGCTTCGCGGCGATTATCCGGGGTACCGGCAATATGGCTTTTCCGGCGATGGTGACTTGCGTGGGAACGGTGGTATTGATTCCTTTGTCACCCTTGCTGATTTTTGGCTGGGGACCTATCGCGCCTATGGGTATTGCCGGCGGTGCGATGGCCTTGCTGGCATATTATTTTATCGGTTGTATCGTATTTTTTATTTACTTGCGATCCAGCAAAAGCTTATTACGCCCAACTCTGGTCAACTTCACATTCCAGAAAAAATTGTTTGGCGACATTTTAAAAGTGGGATTGATCGGCGCGGTATCTACGGTTGCGACCAATGTCACCATTGGTATTGCGACGGCATTTGTGGGCAGCTTTGGTACTGCCGCGATTGCCGGTTATGGCACTGCCTCACGGCTGGAATATTTATTAGTACCGCTGGTATTTGGCTTGGGCGGCCCATTAGTCACCATGGTCGGCACCTGCATAGGCGCAGGTCAGCATGAGCGAGCTTTGCGGGCAAGCTGGATTGGCGCTGGCATGGCGTTTGTGGTCACAGAACTGATTGGTTTATGGGCCGCATTTTTCCCGCACGCCTGGCTGAGTATTTTTAACAGCGACCCGGCGATGCTGGAAGCTGGCTCTCAATATCTGCATATTGTCGGTCCAATGTATGGCTTCTTCGGACTGGGTCTAACCCTGTATTTTTGCTCGCAAGGAGCTGGGCGTTTGATGTGGCCGTTGCTAGGTAATATTATCCGCCTGTCAGTTGCTGGTATCGGTGGCTGGATGGCAATGCATCATAGCGGCGGCTTGGCTGGTGTATTTTTGGCCCAAGCTGTTGCGCTGGTGATTTATGGGGCAGTCAATGCGACTGCGATTGCTGGCGGCGCTTGGTTTGGCCCAATCGGATGGCCGCGTACCACCAATGGTTTGCTGCGACGATTGAACCATGAAAGAGCCGCGTCAGCTTAGGCGGCTCGCCTGCAAGTGATGGTTCTTAAAGCTGTTGCTCTGAGGGCTGCGGTTGTTAGAGCAACAGCAAGATTACTGCTAAAGGCACGCAGAAACGACATGCGTACCGGTGAGCTTTGTTGAATAATTCAGTTAGCTGACAATTGAAAAAACAATCAGGCGCTCTCTTTATCATCGGCCCGAATAAACAACATGGCTAGAGATTATAAATAAGCAGTTATCTACGTAAAAATTTGGCAAATTTAATATACTCCCCATTTATTTTACTAAATATGCCGTATTGTCCAATTAATAAATGGACGCTCTATATATACATAATGGGAGTATATTAAATTGACGATAACATAAAGATCCATTCTCACGCTGAATAGATGTGTTTAATCATCGCCTCACTACCCTTTTAACCACATTCATATCGCTATCGCATAGCCGTTATCGCGATGTTAGGCACGCTGTTGTAGTGCTAATGATCAGGCAATGGTATCCATTCCGACTCACCCGGCACCGGCGGGAACAGGCTTGCGTCCTGATTGGCCCATGCTAGTTTCGCGGCCTCTAAACGCTCCTTAGAAGTGGACACAAAATTCCACCACAAGCTGGGCGCTTTCTCCAAGGCGTCGCCGCCCAACAGCATCAAAATACTATTGGCATCGGCCTTAATCACAATATCGTCGCCAGCCTCTAGCACAAGCAGCGTGCCCGCCTCTATAGGCTGCGTATTCACAACAACGCCGCCACTGATAACGTATAAGCCGCGCTCAGCGTACGCCGCCGCTGTCGCCGGAATATCCAGCGTTGCGCCCAGATCCAGCCATGCGGCCACATATAAAGTGGGGCTATGACAAACTACTGGCGAAGTCTGGTCAAACACGCAGCCTGCCAAGACATGCAGCCGCACGCCAGTCAATTCAATCCGTGGCAATTCATCCGCCGGATAATGATGGAAGGCTGGCGCAATCTCTTCATCTTTTTCCGGCAACGCCACCCACATCTGCAAACCCTGTACTGCGATGCCTTGTTCACGGATATCCTCAGGCATACGTTCTGAATGCACTATCCCACGTCCCGCAGTCATCCAGTTAATATCTCCAGGCACAATCCGCTGCACACTACCCAGACTATCTCTGTGCATCATTGCGCCGCTAAACAGGTAGGTCACCGTTGCCAGACCAATGTGTGGATGAGGTCTGACGTCACCAGCGTGCCCACCTGGAGTGAAGAACGCCGGCCCCATATGATCAAAAAATACAAACGGTCCGATGCGTCTTATCGTTGCATCCGGCAGCAAACGCTTCACTGGGAAGCCAATATCGCGGGTCTGGCCGCGAATTAATTTGATGGTCATAACAATCTCCTGAAAACGATTAAATTTAGGATTTATTAAAATTATCTCTGCAAGGCATCGTGACGATGAGATTACTTTATACGGATAAGCTGTCGTAGTTGCAATCCAACCGAACATGGCGTATCAGATAATGAGCGTCTGAAATCGCTACATTACGGTCACTAGCGATCATCGAACGTACGTCTGGTCGAATCCGCCACTGAAAGGAGACACTGGCGATGATGTTTTAAGGTTTGAGATGAGAGGCGGCGCCCCGCTTGCAGGGCGCTGTCCTCTCGATTGAATCGTTAAGTACTTGAAGCCTCATAGACGTCCCTACGAATCTTGACGCTTGCCGCGAAAGCTTGACCAGCAAACGAGACCATATTTGCGCGCGATGTGTCGATAGTAAAACGGACCGGCCAACGAGCCGACCGCAAAGCAACCCGCCATGAACCACAAGACCTCTACCGCAGACAAGTGATGCCTAGCCGGATGACGAAGTATGGAATAGAGCCACAACATCGGCGGGATTATGGCGAGACATGTACCGCTGATAAGCCCCAAGACAATGAAACTAATAAATGGTGGTGGCGGACACTCAATCCCAATGGACCACATCCAACGCCACAGCTTAGGCACGGCATTGTTTCTTGCCACTCCTTGCGCCACCATGTATTCCTCGTACTGCTCAACACGTTCTCGATGGTTCATAAGCACCTAACGTAAATTTGACATGCGCGAAGCGTCTACGTCGAACGGCAAGTTATTCTCTATAGCGATATACATCAAGGTGACATCCCTTATGGGTTCTTAGTCAAGTCACAGCCGCAGACGTGACATTTAGTCTTAAAAATCTCAACTGGAACTCGTATTATCCGAGGCCGCTGATAGTAATCATCGCTCGTCTGATAAACCGGCGTTCTGCAGTTTGGGCACTCAATTTGCCTCATATATATTGACCAAGCAAATAAATTGCCAAAGAACGCCAACGCAAATAATTCAGACAAATGCATTGCAAGCAGTCCCGTGACCGCGCCGCCAGCAAAAAACCCAATCCAACATAGAATCCATTTTATAAATACAGTCATGATGAATCAATTGCCTAACTTATGGAGTGAGTCATGCAGGTTGTTCAGCAATACGTATTATTTCGCGTATTTTCCGCATAACTTCAAATAGAGTGAAAAAAAATCCGCCTAACCTAGCGGTTTGTACGAGCATCCTTGCAAGCCAATCCGTCCGTAACTCCTGCTCTGTAAGGCTTTCCGCTATATGCGGTACATATATACAGCACTAAATAACCAAGAAAGGCAGACAGCTTCCATGGATACCGATCGTCTCACTTCCAAACTCAGTTTCAAACAACCAAAGTAGCTTATCCACGTTAAAAATTGTATTCGTGATAAGTGCAATAGCTTACGCATTGAGTAAACTTATGTCTACTGGATCTGTTCGTATGTCAGCGTTCGTAGCTATGCAAACACTCAAGAAAATCATTTGACCGGTTCGTAAGGGCACAACTGCGACATTCACGATCTGATGCATCCTGTCAGATCGAGTGACAACTTGTACAGATCAGCGCTACAACACAGCGGATGCGGTTTTGCATAAGTCCTGAAATTACTTTGATTTGCGACGGTATCAGCGTATCAGCTTGCTGGTATTCCGTTTCGTCCGCTACACTGAATCATCTTCCTAAATATCTCAGGGACTTGCTCACATCTGCATCGATTGCCGCTATGCCACTTAGTTATCTCGCTCAACTGACCTCACCCCAACGCACGGCGCAAGCCAATTTGCATCTTGGTGTTGCTTTAGCATGTAATGCTGGCGCGCTTAATGCCGGTGGATTTTTGGCGGTGGGGCAATATACCTCGCACATGACGGGGATCGTCTCCTCAGCTGCAGATGACATTATTTTAGGCCGGCTGATACCCGCATTTGCGGCATTGCTGATGCTTGCTGCGTTTATCTCAGGATCGGCCAGCACCGCGATTATCGTCAACTATGCCAAACGCAATACGCCGGACTATATCTACACACCGGTATTACTTTTAGAAGCCAGTTTGCTTTTACTATTTGGTCTAGTCGGTACGACATTGCGCCAGCATGAAGTGATCACGGTATCGTTCACCGCGGTATTGTTGTGCTATGTGATGGGATTACAAAATGCGCTGATCACTAAAATTTCTAACGCAGAAATCCGTACCACGCATGTCACAGGTTTAGTCACAGATATAGGGATTGAATTGGGTAAATTAATTTACTGGAACCGCAATAAAACCATTCCCAGTCAATCGGAAGTCGTCGCCAATCGCGTAAAATTAAAAATACAATCGATGCTGATCTCCGCATTTTTTATTGGTGGATTAGTCGGCGCAGCAGGATTCAAATATCTGGGATTTATTTCTACTTTGCCGCTGGCGATTGCGCTGGTAACTTTATCTTTGGCGCCACGATTTAAATCCTCATAAAAAAACCGCCGGTGATTTCTCAATAGCGGTTTTGTTTGATTTTTCCTCGGATTTTAATCCAGCTTAGCGGCATGCTCACGGGTCGCATGGAACACCACACCAGGCCAACGTTCTTGTGTCAACTTCAAATTCACACCGGAGGTCGCCAGATAAGCCATATTGCCAGCTGCATCAAAAGCGATATTGCCGCCAGCGCTGGAGCGTTCAAAATCAGCCAGCATTTTTTTATCGTCGCAAGTAATCCACCGGGCACTGCTGATGCTGGTGCCTTCAAATACGGCATCGACACCATATTCATTTTTAAGCCTGCTTGCTACAACTTCAAACTGCAATACTCCAACCGCGCCCAATACCAAATCGCTGCTGACCACGGGCTTAAATACTTGTACTGCTCCCTCTTCACCCAACTGCTGTAAACCCTTTTGCAATTGCTTGATTTTCAGTGGATTCAGAATCCGTGCTGTGCGGAAAAAATCAGGTGCAAAGTAAGGAATCCCTGTGAACTGCAATAATTCGCCCTCAGAGAAACTATCGCCAATTTGCATATTGCCGTGATTCGGCAAACCGATAATATCGCCTGCATAAGCTTCTTCCACCTGCTCGCGGGAAGACGCCATAAAGGTTACTACCGAAGACACTTTGATCTCGCGGTTCAAGCGTAAATGCTTGAGTTTCATGCCCCGCTCAAAACGCCCAGAACAAACCCGCAAGAAGGCGATACGGTCACGGTGAGCGGGATCCATATTCGCTTGAATTTTAAAAATAAATCCAGTGAACGGCACCTCTTTTGGTGCTACCGAACGCACGCTGGCATCACGCTCACGCGGTGCCGGCGCCCAATCCAGCAAGGCATTGAGAATCTCGCGCACACCAAAGTTGTTGATTGCAGAACCAAAGAAGACCGGCGTCTGAACACCTGCCAAAAAATCATCCAGACTAAATGGATGGGAGGCGCCGTGCACCAGTTCCACTTCCATTTTTAACTGTTCAATTTCTAGCGGAAACATTTCTGCCAGGCGAGGATTATTGATTCCGCTGACGACTTCAAATTCTTGATCGGCACGCTCGCTGCCTGGTGTGAAAAGTAAAATTTCATCGCGCAAAATATGGTACACACCGCGGAAGGTTTTGCCCATGCCAATCGGCCATGTAACAGGCGCACATTTAATTTTTAATACCGATTCCAACTCATCCAGTAATTCCAGAGGATCGCGGGTTTCACGATCCATCTTGTTGACGAAGGTGATGATCGGCGTATTGCGCATTCGGCATACATTTAGCAGCTTGAGGGTTTGCTCTTCCACACCTTTGGCCGCGTCAATCACCATCAAGGCAGAATCAACCGCCGTCAAGACGCGGTAAGTATCTTCAGAAAAATCCTGGTGACCTGGTGTATCGAGCAAATTGACGACGTGATCACGATATTCAAACTGCATGACTGAGGATGCGACAGAAATTCCGCGCTGTTTTTCAATCTCCATCCAGTCCGAGGTGGCATGGCGACCACTCTTACGTGCTTTGACCGTGCCCGCTAACTGAATCGCGCCGGAAAACATTAAAAGTTTTTCGGTCAGCGTGGTTTTACCCGCGTCTGGGTGAGAAATAATGCCAAAAGTACGGCGACGCTCAACCTCACGGTTAATCAAATCACTGGAAACGGTGACAGAGGGCTGAATTGCTTCAGAATCGGAGGGAGAATTGAGGTCGGACACGGTATTGGCCAAATTAAACAAAAGCTGACAAGTTTAACGGGGTTTAGGGTTTGTGTCGAATAAGGAGGATAGTTAGAATAAATTGCAGAATGTTTTTATTCTAATATTTTATGAATACGCGGTGACATATTTTTCAATGAGCTATTCCGGCGTGCTAACGAATACTGGTAGTGCCTGATCAATCATGTCTTTATTACTAACTTGCAATGCATCAGACTTACTTAAGTAAATTACATCTTTTCATCAATCTTCAAGCTGGGCAAACCTTTCTTTGCAGCATCCGCACATTGCTGAACTACCCAGGCCTTGGCATCCCCATAATTATCAAAAAATTGAATAGGGCAAACGCCTTTGTAGAATTTTTCATACACTGGTTCGATAAAGTTACGTCCTTCAACATCTTGTTTTGCCACAAACGCACTGCAAACCAAATGACGCTTATCTACTGCAATTTGTGCTCTGTATGCTAGTGTTTCTAAGGCTTCGCGAGAACACAGCAAAGAATCATGCATAATCCCTACCGTGCCCCAGAGTCCTTTTGCAGAAATTTCTTCAATATGGGGCATCATCGCGTTAAACCACGCGTCCAGTAGTTCAATATTCCATTGGCCACGCACCTCTGACACCAATACTTGGTCATCAATATAAGTGGTAAAGTTTCCGTGTGGTCGCATACAGTCTTTTTTTGCGGATAGAAGAATAAAATTTCAGCAATGCATACTACTATTCGTAGTATTGCGTGTGGCAGGCACATCTGAAATGAAGCTCGTTATCCGCTTAATGGTTTATTGATGTTATTAAGCAATAATTATAAGGAATAACTATCAAGCATCAAACATAAATAAGAAGCTTGCTAGAGTGGGAGATTCAATAAAAGAATCAGCGAAAAAATGGGAGCGATTCCTAGTACAAGACAATGTTGACTCAGATAATCAAATAATTACTAATATCTAGGATGTATCTTACGTTGGTTCATTCTAAAAAACTGTCAATGATAGTTAAACTTCTTGCACATATCTTGGTGCAAAAAACGTTTAAAAAAAGCGATTTTCCACATAACAATATTTAAATACAGGCGATCGCATAAACCAGTAGATAAAGGCTTTTGATGTTTTATGTAAAACGAGTACAAAAACGGGACGAACTGCAAAAAATATTTGCCTTGCGCTACCAGGTGTATTGCATCGAAAAATTGTTTCTTGATCCGAAAGATTATCCTTCTGAAACCGAACAAGACGAATATGATGACTCTGCAATTCATCTGGGCGCCTTTGCACACGGCGAAAACATTGTTGGTAGCCTGCGTTTAGTACGATCGACAAATATGCATTTCCCTATTTTTGATCATTGTGCGGTCAAAGATTTGCCAAAAGATGCATCGCCGCTAGAGTTTGCGGAAATCTCACGCCTTTTAATCAGCAAAAAAAAACGCTCTACCATGCGCCCCGACAGATTAACCGTGCCTACAGGCATCGGCGAGCAACGCAATGACTTCACCGATTTCGGTATTTCTGACTTGCTGATGGAATTGTTCCGGGTGATGTTTTCTTATGCGAAACAGCGTGACATTAAATATTTGCTAGCCGCAATGGAGCCGAGTCTGATGCGGCTGTTACAACGTTATCATTTTAATTTTCGGCAAATTGGCCCGGCAACTGATTATTACGGACAAGTCATTCCATGTATCGCATCGATTGCAGAAATTGAACGACAAGTAGCAGAGAAAAATCGGGATTTTTATCTGCAATTCGCAAAACACCTGACGGATCCGAGTAGTACGTTTATCGAGGAGACTATGTGGCCTCCAAAAGATTTTTCGCCCTATTGAAAAACCAAGTGGTGATGGCAGCCTTAGCAAAAAAATGGTTTAATCTTTCGCGCAGAAAAGAATTCAGAAATACCGCTATTGCGGCTATTACCAACATAACGGCCATCCGCAGCATTCTACAAAGCACCGGACATTGAATTTACTCATATTGCCATTACCAATCACTTGGACTCTTTGAAATTGTATGAATAAACATATCAACAAAAAATTAGTCGCTGGCCTGCTGGCTGGCCTAGTTTATTTACCTCAACTGGCTTTTGCCTGGGGCGCTGACGGGCACCAAACAGTAGGCGCGATTGCCGATACGATGCTGGCCGGGACTAAGGCGGGTGAAAAAGTTAAATCTATTTTGGGCAATCGCAGTCTGGAGCTAGTCTCCGTATGGGCTGATTGTGCAAAAGGTATCAGCCCTGAAAAAGACTACGCTTACACCGTGCCAGGGCGCTATCCAGAATGCCAGCCGTTTGAAAACCCGGAAGACATCAAGGCCCTGGCTGATTTTGTCCGTCGCAATCAAAGCAACTGTAACCCGGGCGCGGATGAAGAAAGCTGTCACAAACAATATCACTACTCCGATGTGAGCTTGCAGCACGACCACTACAAAACGGGCTATACAGGGACGAGCGATCATGATGTGGTGCACGCGATTCAGGCAAGTATCGATGTGCTGAGCGGCAAACCGGCACCAGCACCATTTAGCATTAAAGATCAGCGCGAAGCCTTGGAGTTGCTGACACATTATGTTGGCGATATCCACCAACCTTTGCATGTAGGCTCAATTTATCTTGGTGCAGACGGCAAAATCATTAATCCCGACGACACGCAATATGACAAAACATCTAATACCATTGGTGGCAATGCGTTAAATTGCCCTTGTGGTAATTTACATTCGCTGTGGGACGATGTGCCGCTGAATTTTAAGCGCGGCAGGATGAACGAATCATTGGCGAAAAAAGCTAAAACTGTCGCTGCGGATGCTGCCCCGATCCAAGAATGGCCAGTGCTGTGGGCAGACGAATCGATCCGCAACGCCCGTCTGGTTTTTGGCGGCGCGCAATTTAGTCAGCGTACACCCAATGTCAAAGGCAATAACTGGTCTATCGCCTTACCGTTAGCTTATGAAAAAACCATGTATAACGTCAAAGAAGATGCGTTGACGAAAGCTGGCGCTCATCTGGCGCAAGTTTTACAAGCCATCTGGCCAGAATAATTTTCGCCTGAATCACAATAAGGCGCTTTTTAGCTCTATGCTATAGCGCTTTTAGTTTCAACAACTGTTACCAGTTATCGTCAATTGTCATCAGTAGTCACAAATAGTTCTCGTCCGGCATTTACTTTGATTTTTTCTATACTTTCCTACTTTCAGGAGCACGCATGTCTTTCACCCCAATCCGCTGGATAAAAAACAGCATTGTTTTTGTCTGGAATGCTCTGGATTTTGGCCGCCGCCTTATTCTTAATTTAATCTTGCTGACTCTGATTATCGTAATTGCCGTTGGCATTTTCTCTGGTCCAGGCAAAAAATTGGATGATAAAACTGCGCTGATGCTGACGTTAAAAGGCAGCCTGGTTGAACAAAATGCTGGTAGCGCACGCGATACTTTGCTGGCAGAAGCCCAAGGTACGGCACAAAAAACGATGCAGCTACGCGATATTTTGGCGGTGCTAGACAGCGCATCCAAAGACCCAAAGATTACTAGCCTGGTCCTCATGACAGATGAGATGCAAGGCGCAGGCTTGCCAATGTTGCGTGAGGTAGCTGCCGCGATTGATCGCTTTAAAGCTAGTGGCAAAACCGTAGTAGCCTGGGGCTCCAGTTATGATCAGCGCCAATATTTTCTAGCCTCGCATGCGACTGAAGTGTATATGCACCCGATGGGTAATGTGATGCTGACTGGCTTTGGTCGCTATCGCAATTACTACCGCGATGCACTCGACAAACTCGGCATCACAGTCAACCTGATTAAGGTCGGTACTTATAAAAGTTTTGCCGAGCCTTACATCGCCAACGAACCGTCGGCCGCAGCAACTGAAGCTGAAAGTTATTTGTATAACGCGATGTGGGCAAGCTATACCGGCGATGTAGAAAAAGCCCGTAAATTACCCGCTGGTAGCATCATGCAAGGCATCAATCAATTACCCGATTTGCTAAAAGCGACTAACGGTGACGCAGCAAAAATGGCGGTCAATGCCAAGCTGTTGGATGGACTGAAAACCCGTGATGAAATTCGCCAGTTAATGATTTCTAAAGGTGCGCGTGATGATCAGAACAAGAGTTTTAAGCAAGTAGCGTTTGACGATTATCTGGCCTCACTAAGACCAAAAATTCTGGGCGATGCCATCGGTGTTGTCATCGCTTCTGGCGAGATCAGCGAAGGGATGGCGCCACCCGGAGCGATTGGCGGTCTCTCTACTGCCAACCTGATCCGCAAAGCGCGTGAGGATGACCAGATCAAAGCAATCGTTCTGCGTGTTGATTCCCCTGGCGGCAGCGCCTTTGGTTCGGAACTAATCCGTCGCGAACTGGAGTTGACCCGTAGTGCAGGCAAACCGGTAGTCGTCTCTATGGGTAACGTAGCAGCATCTGGCGGCTATTGGATATCGATGGCATCTGACGAAGTGATCGCCGACGCGACCACAGTCACTGGATCAATCGGTGTATTCGCTATCTTGCCAACTGCTGACAAAGCCTTGGATAAAATCGGCGTACACACTGGCGGCACAACCACAACCTGGCTGGCGGACGGCTTCAATCCGCTACGTCCGCTGGACCCTAAATTTGGCGAAGTAATACAAGCCAGCATTAACCACATCTATGATGATTTCACTACCAAAGCAGCCAAGGCGCGCAAAACTACGCCAGAGAAAATTGATGCAGTAGCACAAGGCCGTGTCTGGACAGGTCAACAAGCCAAAGATCGCGGTTTGGTCGACACGGTTGGCACCTACGGCGATGCTCTGGTATCGGCAGCCAAGCGCGCTAAACTCGGTGCGGATTACCGTACTGTGTATATTGAGCGCGAGCCTTCCAAATTTGATCGCGTCTTCAGCATGTTTGGTACATCTGTCGCCAAAGCATTTGCGACTGTATTAAACGACCAATTCAAAGTAGCGATTGTCCCGACTGGTTTACCACCAGAATCCGCCATGCAGATGGCAAAAGAATTGAGCTGGTTATCTGACATCAATAAAGGTAATAAAGGCTATGCGGCGATGACACATTGTCTGTGCAGCGTCCCTTAATAACCGGATGTAGCACGATGTTCTGGCTCGATTTGATTCTGTATGACTTGATTTGATGTAGCTCTGCCAGAACGAGTAAGGATAAAAACTAAAAAGGGTAAGCAATAAGATGCTTGCCCTTTTTTTCGTCCAAAATCTACGTGCCGAATTTTTATCGGCGAAGTTTAAGTGGGAATACGTTTGGTGACTCGGATAGAAATTCTGGGATAATGCATGGTCTTCATTAAGATACTTCATTTCTTATCCTGTCTTCTTACTCAAGCATCCACACTATGTTCACACCACCTAGCGCCAGCACCAAGCCCGATTACCAATTACTTGTTCGCCAAGTGATCAGCATTTTGGAAGGCGAAACCGATCTCACCGCCAACGCGGCACAATTTTCTGCGCTGGTCTATGACACCATCGCTGATTTAAATTGGGCAGGTTTTTATCTGGTAAAACCGGCTAAAACATCGGCGCATAGTGCCAACACAAACAAGCAAGAATTATTAGTCGGCCCTTTCCAAGGCAAAGTTGCTTGCGCCCGGATCGCATTTGGCAAAGGTGTTTGCGGTACATCAGCAGCAGAACGTAAAACAATACTGGTACCCGACGTGCATGCATTCCCTGGCCATATCGCCTGTGACTCGGCATCGAATGCGGAGATCGTTATTCCCGTGATCAAGAATGGTGAATTGTTTGGCGTGTTCGATATCGACAGCCCAAGCCTGAACCGATTTAGCGCAGAAGATCAGCAAGGATTAGAGGCGATGGTCGCGGCGTTTGTCGATGCGACGGATTTTAGCTAAGGCTGAGATAGCTGTCTGTATAAGATCTAAACCCAGATTTTCCATTAGGATTTGAGCTAATGGAAATCTGGGTTTATTTTTCTGGAACTATCTGAACCGTTCTGCGTTATTTCAGATTTATCTTAAAATAGAAAAACAATATACTGGGTAGATGTATCATAATTAGATACCGTATCGTCCAATCATTATTTGGACGATTCATAAAAATTAGCACATACTCCCCACAATTTACTTTATAGATATCCAGATCAAGCTTGCAGAATGTTTTGAAATTCGGCTTTAAAATTCAACTTTAAAACTGTCATCTCAAAACGTCAAACTTCCATATCAAGCCTTCAGCTTTCTCGCCTCTTCTTCGTACAACTCTTTCTTCGATAACTTACCTACTGGCGTTTTCGGCAAGTCAGCCCGAATTTCCATGGTTTGCAGCATCTCGTGTTTGCCTAGTTTGTCTTTCAAAAAGTGTTTCAACTCGTCTAAAGTAAATGTGGCTGCACCGGTTTTGAGTTTGATAAATGCTTTTGGCGACTGACCACGATAGGCGTCCGGTATGCCTATCACGCTGACCTCAGCGACCGATGGATGCTCGTAAATCGCTTCTTCAATATTGCGTGGATAGACGTTGTAACCACCGCATAAGATCATGTCTTTAGTGCGATCCACGATATAGATAAAGCCATCTTCATCCATGTAGCCGACATCACCTGTACGGAAAAATCCATCAGAGGTAAAGGACTCTGCGGTCGCTTCTGGCTTCTTCCAATAACCCTTCATGATATTGGCACCCGCAACACAAATCTCGCCACGCTCGCCTATGCCCACATACTTGCGAGCATCGTCCACGCTGGCAAATTTAAAATTAATCCCCGGTGCTGGCAAGCCGCAAGACCCTGCTTTGCGCTTACTAAATAGCGAGGTAAACGTACCCGTTGGTGAGGTCTCTGTCATACCCCAGCCTTCAAGCAAACTACAACCGGTAATGCTCTGAAATTGCTGCAACACTTCCGCTGGCAAAGGTGCGCCGCCGGAGTTGCAAAACTTCAACGAACTCAGATCGTATTGTTTGATATCGGGATAATTGATGATGGCGGTATACATTGTCGGCACACCTGGGAAGATGGTGATTTTTTTACTGGCCAGATCTTTCACTACGGCTTCCACATCAAATCGGGTATGCAAAAATATCTCTGCACCCATAGAGACGCCAAACAACATATCGACGGTTAAAGCATAAATATGGAACAGCGGCAGCACCGCCAGAACCCGCTCTGCACCTTCGGTCAGAATCGGCGGGCTAACATTCAGCGTCTCTTTGATCTGGCTGCATGCTGTCGTTAAGTTTGCATGCGTCAGCATGGCACCTTTAGGCAAACCTGTCGTGCCGCCGGTGTACTGTAAAACGGCGATCGTATCTTTGGGATCGGTCGCTACAATCGCATTGAACTTTGCTTCGCCTGCTAACAATTGGGCAAATTGCACATGCTGCGCATCATCGGGAATTGCACACAGTTGTTGCGCTTTCTCCAGATTGGCATGTACGGCGCCGGGGTAAGGCGACATCTCGGCGATATTGCCGATAATCAGTTTTTTCAGGCGCGTATGACCGAGCATTTTTGCCATCTGCGGATATAGCATGACCATGTCGAGCGTGACCAGCAAGTCAGTCTCACTGTCGGCGATTTTATGCTCCAAGACTTTTTCCGCATCCAGCGGTGAGTAATTGACAACCGTACCGCCCGCTTTTAATACGGCAAAAAAACTGATCACGTAGTGCGGCGTATTCGGCAAAAACAAACCAACATGCACACCAGGCTTGACACCCAATTGCTGAAATCCTGCGGCAGCTTTTTCGACCAAGGCATGCAACTCACGGTAGCTGGTCTTTTTACCCATAAAGTCGAGAGCCGGATGATCAGGCCATTTTTCCAAGGCATGATCAAGCAATTGTGGCACTGGCATAACTGGTAACTCTGCGTCCCAGCGGACACCGGCTGGGTAGGATGCGATCCAAGGAAAATCTGTCATTGTCTCTCTCACTTTGTTGGAAATGAAATCTGTTTATTTATAATTATTTGTACTTATTTTTTGCTTACGGTTTAACTCTTTGCGGCTCATTACGGCTCGTTACTGCTTATTACGGCTTATTGCGCTGTCGCTGGCTCTACTATTTTTTTGCTGCTTTCCGACTGTTTTTCTACCACCGTTTCAATTATTTAGTCCCTTGCTTAGACGATACAACTATCGATATTTACGCGAACAGCAAGAGTTTAAATAAAATATACTCACTACCTGTATTTTTTATTGTCCATATAAAACTTAATCAATAAGCCAATTTATAGACATACTCCCCTATTTTATTGAATAGCTGATGTAAAAAAAGGATTTAAGTCAAACTCATTTTAAATCCATTCTATGCAGCTATAACTTAGATCGCCGTCAGTCCGCCGTCAACTGCTAGTTGATGTCCTGTTACAAACGAAGACAAATCTGAACATAACCATAGCGCCGCATTAGCGATTTCTGATGCCTCGCCAATCCTACCGATCGGGTGCAATTTTTGGATCATTTTTTCGCGTCTTGGTTCGCGGGCGATCGCGTTATCCATCATCGGTGTACGGATCACACCCGGGCACACCGCATTGACACGGATGCCTGCGCGGCCATATTCGGCTGCGGCGGTTTTGGTCAATCCAACCACGGCATGTTTGCTGGCGGCATAAATCGGCTGCATAGGCGCACCGACCAAACCGGCGACCGAGGCGGTGTTGACGATAGTGCCACCGCCTTGTTGCAGCATCTGTTTGATTTCATACTTCATACAAAGCCAGACGCCTTTCACATTGACGTTCATGATCTTGTCAAAACTGGCCTCGTCGGAGTCAGCCAATGCGTGATGTTCAATCTCTATACCTGCATTATTAAAAGCGCAGTCCAGGCGGCCATAGACGCTCACAATCCCGGCGATCAAAGACTCGACTTCGGCCGCTTTAGAAATATCGGTTTTTACAAATCGCACGGTACCGCCAGCAAACGAGATCATGGCCTGCGTCTCCTCCGCGCCGACCACGTCAATATCGGCAATCGTTAGTTTGGCACCAGCTTTAGCAAACGCCAAGGCGGCAGCTCGTCCTATGCCACTGGCGGCACCTGTGACCAGTACTGATTTATCTTTAAATGTGATCTCGGGCATATTGTCTCCATTCATTAATTTTTTTGATGGACTTACGCAAAACTCCTCAAAGCATTGCAGCGCCTACCCGCTTCGAAATACTGTTGTCGTCGCTACACCTAGTCGTGACATTTTTGCGTAAGTCTTGATTGAGATAAATAACACGTTCTATGATGCAAAAATCCCTGATAGCCTCAACAAGAATTTGAGAGACTTCAGGGTTGATTTTAGAAACCGAAACTAGGATTCAATTCTAAGATTCAATTTAATGTGTTTTAGTGCTTATTAGTTCGCATTGGTCTTATATTTTTTCAATTCCATCTTACCAATCTGATTGCGATGTACTTCATCCGGACCATCGGCTAGACGTAAAGTACGCGCTTGTGCATAAGAATAAGCGAGGCCAAAATCGTTAGAGACACCGCCACCGCCATGCGCTTGTATTGCCCAGTCAATCACGGTGCAAGCCATGTTAGGCGCTGCGACTTTGATCATGGCGATTTCTTTCGCTGCGGCTTTATTGCCAACGGTGTCCATCATTTGTGCGGCATTTAATACCAGCAGACGAGCTTGATCAATCAGGATACGGCTATTGGCGATGCGCTCTAATGTCACACCCTGCTCTGCCACTGGCTTGCCAAAAGCAACCCGTGTCAACGAGCGTTTGCACATATCTTCCAGCGCACGTTCAGCCAGACCGATCAGGCGCATACAGTGGTGGATACGACCAGGGCCAAGACGACCTTGGGCAATTTCAAAACCACGACCTTCGCCTAACAAAATATTCGATGCTGGCACACGAACGTTCTCAAATAACACTTCGCCATGACCATGGGGCGCATCGTCATAACCAAATACAGGCAAGGCACGCAGGATCGTTACACCTTTGGTGTCACGCGGCACAATGATCATGGATTGCTGTTTATGCCGGTCAGCATTATCAGGATCGCTCTTACCCATAAAAATAAATACTTTGCAGCGCGGATCATTAGCACCAGAGGACCACCATTTGCGACCATTAATCACGTACTCATCACCATCCCGCACGATCGACGCTTCGATGTTAGTGGCGTCTGATGAGGCAACAGCTGGCTCTGTCATCGCAAAGCAAGAACGGATCTCGCCATTTAACAAAGGCTTCAGCCATTTTTCTTGGTGCTCTGGCGTGCCGTAGCGGGCAAATACTTCCATATTGCCGGTGTCCGGCGCCGCGCAATTAAACACTTCCGCTGACCATAAAGAACGCCCCATAATTTCGCACAGCGGTGCGTATTCCAGGTTGCTCAAACCTGCGCCATGACTGGATTCGGGCAAGAACAAATTCCACAAATCGGCTGCGCGTGCTTTGACTTTTAATTCTTCTACAATCTTGGTCGGAATCCACGGATCACCGGCCTTGCGGTTGGCCGCAATCTCGCCATAGAAATTAGCTTCGTTGGGATAAATATGAGCATCCATAAACGCGATTAAACGCGCTTGTAATGCTTTAACTTTGGGGCTGTATTGAAAATCCATGTTCTACCTTTAAGGAAAAATTTGATCGACCCGATTTGATTGACTTTTCGATTCAATCTGATGAGTTTTATATCGCTATTAATTGACTAAATAACCGCCATCGACATTGATGCAAGCGCCCGTTGTGTAGCTAGATGCGGCCGAGGCGAGATATAAAACGGTACCTGCCATTTCACTTGGCTCTGCAATCCTTTTCATGGGGATGCGGTTCAATGCTTTTTCTAAAATGACGGGGTTATGGAATAAGGCGGAGGCAAACTTGGTATCTGTGGCACCTGGCAGTAAGGCATTCACGCGTACACCCATTGCGGCGCACTCCAGCGCGAAGGATTTCGTCATCGCAATCACTGCTGCTTTGGTAATCGAATAGATACCTTGCATGCCGCCAGGGACGACACCATTAACCGAGGCGACGTTGATGATGCTGCCACCACCATTTTTCGCCATCAATTTGACACCCGCAGAAGACATGAAAAAGTAGCCGCGAATATTGACATCAACGGTCTTTTGAAAGGCCCCCAGATCAGTCTCAGTAATGTGTCCAAAATGTGGATTGGTCGCAGCATTATTCACGAGAATATCGAGTCTGCCGTGTGCGGCTGCGATGTCAGTAAACAGCGCATCAATCTGCGCCATTTCACCAATGTGGCAGGCGCGTGCCTCGGCTTTGCCACCTGCAGCCTGGATCGCAGCAACCACCGCTTCGCAAGCCTCTGCTTTGCGGCTGGAGACAATCACCGTTGCGCCATGGGCCGCCAGCATTTTGGCGACTTCTTCACCGATGCCACGGCTGGCACCTGTGACCAGTGCGACCTTGCCAGTTAAATCAAACAGATCTGTCATCTCCAACTCCTAAACGTAAGTGATATGACCGGGGTTATTGGATAACTCCAGATGAGAAAAATTATTTAAGTAAGCCAATGCCAAACGTGGCGATTGGCCTTGCGCTAAGGCCGGCTGGACATGGAAACGTGTCACGCCGCTGTTAACCAGCGACCAGTTCAGCTCGGCAAAACGCGGATCGGGGAAACCCAGCACGTGCTGGCACAAAGTGGAAATAGTGCCCCCGGAGGTAAAGATCACAATATTTTTTGCGGGATCGGGATACGTTAATTGACGCTCCAGCGCTGCGATACAGCGTTGACGAAACTCTGCCCATGATTCGGTATATTCAGCGTCATATAGGCCCGTCATCCAACGCGCAATCGCCTCGTGAAAAATAGTTTGAAACGCTTGTTTGGCGTTTGGCGTCATCAAAAAACGCTTGACTGCGGAAGGGTCATCAAACGCGGGAACATGCCGCGCCAAAACCTCGTGATGGTTATATTCGTTGAAGCCAGCATCCTCTTGCCATGCATCTGTATTGAGTGCATCAGCAGCCACGTTCTGCACAGCAGCTATGCAGGCTTTGGCAGTCTGTTGATGACGTAGCAACTTGCCAGTGACGACGCGTGACACCTCCAGATCGCGAGCGCGCCACCATTGACCAAGCTGCACGGCTTGCGCTACGCCTAGCTCGGATAATTGATCGTAATTTTGACTACCGAAAGAAGCTTGTCCGTGACGTACCAGATAAATCTGTCCCATTGCTTGTCCCGTTTAATTGTCCAACTTGAATTTAAGTGCCTGGCTGAGTTGATTGATTTCATGACTGACTGAAATGTTCGCCTAGGTAGATGAACTTATTGAATGAACTTATTCAACGTATTTATTCAATCAACTCAGTCGATCAACCTGCCGAATTAACTTTGTGAATCATGGTAAAGCTTGCGCTACAATCTATCAAATGAATAGTTATAATTAAATTACATTAATTTTATGCATATATCTAAAGTTGATTTGAATTTGTTTTCTGTATTTGAAGCGATCTACACAGAAGGCAGCGTAACGCGTGCCAGTCAAAAACTATATCTGACGCAGCCAGCGATTAGTCATGCACTGAATCGCTTGCGCAATCTGTTCGATGATCCGCTATTTGTAAGGCAAGGACATGCAATGGTTTCAACGCCATTGGCGCGTAGCATCATAGAACCAGTGCGATTGGCTCTGCGCGGACTGGAGGTCACTTTGTCGGACGCTGGTCGATTTGATCCCGCTATTGCGAGCAAACAATTTACGCTGGCGTTGCGCGATGTGCTGGAATCGACCGTGCTACCACCACTACTCACCAGCATCACCCAGCAAGCACCAACGATTGATCTGGCGGCAATACAAGTTGAACGCAGGGAACTAGTCAGCGAACTAGCGGCAGGCACAGTAGATGCTGCTATTGATGTGTTATTACCGCTGCCAAACGAGATTCGTCGTCAAAAAATATCGCAAGACACGACAGTGGTGATGGCGCGCAAAGATCATCCGCTGGTACAAGGCAAACTCGATTTAGAGACCTATTTACAAGCAGAACATATTCTGGCAAGTTCGCGCCGCAAAGGGCCTGGGCTGGAGGATTTTGAATTAAGCCGGCTTGGCTTACAACGGCGTATTCGCTTGCGCTGCCAGCATTATTTCGCTGCATGCAGGGTCACCAGTCAGACCGATTTATTGCTGACAATGCCAGAGGCTTATGCCCGGATTGCGAACGAACAGTTCGGAAATCAGATTTTTCCTTTACCGCTGCCGATGCCATCTTGGGACGTGTATTTATACTGGCATCAGAATGTAGAAAATGATGCTGCAAATCGCTGGTTACGGGAACAGATCACCTTAGCTTTTCAAGCGTCGATGATGGCGTGAGATTTTTAAAAATCGGGGATTATTTGATAGGATCAGGCAACAAACAAGCATCAATGATTTGCAAATCATTGTCTTTGGCAAAGCTCACCACAAAATGATATGCCAGCGGCTCTATCTCACGAATCGCCTCATTCACGACGACCGAACGCACACCATTAAGCAAAATCGGGCGAACATAAGGTGAGTATTGCAAATGTGCATTTCTGCCAGCGTCAGGACGAAAACAGGACATGGCACCGCACAGGCGTTCTGCCCAGTCGCTTGGCCGAAACTGCTTGCCGTCGCTGGTAAGACCCTGGATAAAAAACTCGCGTACCGGAGTTGAATTGTTTTTGTCGGAATCGGCCATGTGGGCGGCTCGTTGCTAGAGGGTTAACTTGGGCACGCTTTTGATGTGCCTAGCTTTTAAAATACATCAATATTATATCTTATAGAAGACTTGATTTAAAAACCGCCTAAAGATAAAAATCGGGACATCTGTTACACCTCAATTATTCTCCTTACTATAGTGCATTTTTATCGCGAGTAAAGAGTAAAAAACCCACATCAACATCATGTGGGTTTTTTAATTTTCAATTTAACCTGATTTAAATATCCAGATCACAACCAAACTGCAAACGATAACAGCAGCAAGAGCAGCATCCATAATAATAAAGCGCGCCAAACCAGACCAACAGCGCTTTGTAGCGATCTTGGCGATGCCTCTGCACCGGGCTGACTTTCAATATCCAGGCTATCAATATCGACCGCACTAGCGTCTGCGCTCAATACCATCGCTTTTGCTTCCGGATCCCCTAATCGAACACCTAATGCGCCACCGCCGGCAGATAAAATGATGCCGACCAACTCATCTGACCATCGATCAGCATAATTACGCCAGGAATACACAGCGTCCTCAAAATTACCGACGACGGCAAAAGCAACTGCAGTTAAATGAGCTGGTACCCAATCAATCCAATAAAAAATTTTAGTCGCATATAGACCAAACTCTTCTTTACGCATGTGTTCTGGCTCGTTCCAGGCACGAGCCAGATATTCAGCAACACGATACATGACCGCACAGGCAGGGCCAACTGGCATTAAAAACCAAAAGAACACGCCAAAAACATTGCGATGAGTAGCGATTAACGAGCGCTCTACAGCGAGTCTGGAGATTTCGGAGATGTCCATATCGGAGGTATCTAAGTGCGTCCACTCAGCGAGGTAGGCACGCGCGGCAGCTTCATCGCCCGAGCTTAACGCGAGCTGAATAGACGTAAAGTAGTGGCTATAGCGACGAAAGCCGAGCGTCAGATAAACGATAACAATATTCCATGCCAAAGCAGCAAAAGGGCTGAGACGTAAGCATAGCCAATAGATCAAAGCCGTCGGCAGCGTAAGCGCAACGACTAAAATCCACCAGCCCAAACGACCGTGCTTAGCCTTACCCGCATTACACCAAGCTTCTATCTTTACTGCTAAATTTTGTACTTGCAAATAAATCGGATTATCCACCCGCAGAGGTTTCAATTGCTCGATCAGTAAGGCACAAAGTATGGAAATGAATGTCATGGTTGGGTAAGTTTATAGCGTTTCCAGCTAGAAACGGATTTGCAAATGCAACAAGTGTAAACTGATTTACTCAGATTATGAAGTTCCTGATTATTTTTCTAATAAGCCGACTGTTGTTCATGCTTTGCCATATTCAGTTTCATTGAGAAACTTATTGAAAAACAAAATCAAGCGCGCAGCAGATGAAACAAGTTGCGCAACATACCAGCAGTTGCACCCCAGATAAAATGCTGTTGGTATGGTATCGCATAAAAAACGCGTTGCCCCTGCCCATTTGGCAAATCAAACGCACGACGCTGATAATTTCGACCATCCATCAAAAATGATAATGGCACTTCAAACAAAGAAGCAACCTCAGATGCATCAATTTTCAACTCAAACGGGGGCTGTATTAATGCCACTACAGGCGTTACCTGATAACCAGTTCCAGTACGATATTCCGGCAAAATACCAATTACATCAATGTGCTTGCGATGCAAACCAACCTCCTCCTCAGCTTCGCGCAGAGCAGTTTCTACAACCGAGCCATCACTATCCTCACATCGTCCGCCAGGAAAACTGATTTGCCCTGCATGATCATTTAAATGAGCGGCCCGATGCGTCAGCAGCAATGTCAAACCTTGATCTCGCATGACTAAGGGGATCAATACTGATGCGGGTTTAAAAGAGGTGATCGTAGAAAGTAAATGCTCATCAGCCAACTCTGGAGTCCAAGTTGGAGGTTGCAAAAAATGTTGTCGCAGCCAGTCTGCAGATAAGCGGGATGCAGGAACCGCCGCCTCCGTCGCTAGCGATTGGACGGGTAAATCCTCAGGATTAAACTTAAGCTTCACACAAATATCCTCTGATGGCATGAAACACCAACAAATCACAAGCTTTGCTGCATGTCTTTCATCTCTATAAAACAAAAAAGGGACGCCGAAGGCATCCCTTTCTTTCAACGCATCTAAGCAAATATTACTATGCTTTAGCAGCGACGACCTTGCGAGCAGGCAATTTTTCTTTAATACGAGCAGATTTACCTGAACGTTCACGCAGGTAGTACAACTTAGCGCGACGTACGTCACCACGACGTTTAACTTCGATCGAAGCGATCAGCGGAGAATACAATTGGAATGTACGCTCAACGCCTTCACCAGATGAAATCTTACGAACGATGAAGTTAGAATTCAAACCACGGTTACGACGAGAAATAACAACGCCTTCGTAAGCCTGAGCACGCTTGCGTGTGCCTTCAACTACGTTAACGCTGACAACGACTGTGTCACCAGGTGCGAAGTCTGGAATACTTTTACCGAGGCGCGCAATTTCTTCTGCCTCTAATTTTTGGATCAGATCCATTTTTTTACTCCGGATACCATCTTGCTGACGCTAAATACAACAATGCTCAGTAGAGGATGGGGTTTAACATGTAAGACTAAAAATTATCTAGCCTCACGCTTAGTACCAAATCTTACGATTCGGTTTTACAACAAATTACTTAAAAACTTTTCATCAGCACGACTGAGCAAACCTGCTTCACGTGCTTGCAGTATCAAATCTGGTCGCTTAAGCTGGCTAGCTTCAAGAGATCTTTCACGTCGCCATTTTTCAATTTCAGCGTGATTACCCCCCATCAAAACAGCCGGCACAACCGCATTTTCGAAGATTTCTGGCCTAGTGTAATGCGGACAATCGAGCAAACCATTGACAAAGCTATCCTGTATCGCTGAGGCATCATCGTGCAAAACACCTGGCAATTGTCTGATAACAGAATCCATCAACGCCATGGCTGGAATTTCACCACCGGATAGAACAAAATCGCCAAGGCTAATTTCTTCATCCACATAGCTATCCAACAAACGTTGATCAACTGCCTCATAGCGACCACATAGCAATACAACGCCAGACAATTGCGACAAATCCATCACTCTCCGGTGCGTTAGCGGATGTCCCTGTGGCGACAAATAAATCACCTTAGGAGCAATCGCGTCCGCATTTGCTAAATTGATCTGCCTTGCTTTAGCAGCTTCAATAGCTGCTTGCAACGGCTTGGCCAACATCACCATGCCGGGACCACCGCCATATGGTCTGTCGTCCACAGTACGGTGTTTGTCAGTCGTAAAATCACGTGGATTCCACAAAGACAAAGCACATCGACCTTGCTCAAATGCCCGCCGGGTAACACCAGACTGCGTGAGCGCAGTGAACATTTCAGGGAAAAGTGTAATGACATCAAATTGCATCTAAAATGCCTTCCGATTCCATTAAACGACTCCCATGTTCACTAATAATCTGTACCCCAGTCAACCGTAATTTTGCCAGCCTTTTGATCCACTTCTTTAACAAAGTTCTCAACAAAAGGAATCAGGCGTTCATGTTTAGGCAAATCAATCTCTGGAATATCCGCAGCAGCCACACGCAAAATAGGGTGAGCTCCGTTATCCATCAAATCTCTGACTTGACCCAGATGTTCGCCCTGCAGATTGTGTACCGACAAACCAATCAAATCCAACCAATAGAATTCTCCCTCAGATAAAGCGGGAAAATGACTACGAGGAATTTTGACTGCGGAGCCTTTCAGTCCCTCTGCCGTATTTCTATCCACCACACCGACTAATTTTGCTACAACATCCTCACCATGAATTTTAACTTCCAGGCGATCAACATCATGCAATTCCGGGTGTAGCGGAGAATTCTCTAACCACCAGGTTTTGGCAGTCATTAGTGCATCTGCATCAGAAGAATAAGGACGTATCCTTACCCATCCGTGAATGCCATATGCTCCCGAGATGTAGCCAACTAAGACTAAATCATCAGGAGCACGTACTCCAACTGACGTCATAGACAGAACAACAGCGATTAAGCTGCTGCCTTGCCAGACTGAGCTACCAGACGAGCGACTGCTGGTGACAATTGTGCACCAACACCTTGCCAGTAAGCCAAGCGATCTGCTGCAACACGAACTGTCTCAGCATTGCCAGTTGCTACCGGATTGTAAAAACCGATACGTTCGATGAAACGGCCATCACGACGATTGCGTGAATCTGTTGCAACGATATTGTAAAAAGGGCGCTTTTTTGCGCCACCACGAGCTAAACGAATAACGACCATAATATTTCCAAAAAATGTCTAAACGCGGAAAAAGCCGCAAATTATAGCGTGAACAGCCAAGAAACAGCAAGCACTATCCCACTTTCAGTCGCAGCCAGGTAACACATTCACTGAATATGGCAAAATTACAAAGCATCCTGTAGCAGTAATATCAAAGCAAACAGCACGCTCTTGCTCTAGAATCACGCATTACTTTGCAGGAGCGCATCCACTTAATGAAAACACCACACAAAAACAAAACTCTGAGCACTTTGCTGGCGGCAACCCTAGGCAGCATCGGTGCGCATCGCTTTTACGTTTATGGCAAAAAAGATCTTTGGGGATGGCTACATTTCATCACTTTGCCTTTGTCGTGGTTATTAAGCCACTTCTACTTCGGGTCACCGCTGTTAGTTACTGCTGCGCCTATCGTTCTTTCATTTTTGATTGCGATACTAGAAGCCTTGGTGATCGGCTTAATGCCAGATGAAAAATGGGATGCAAAACACAATATTCATTCGAGTCAAGTCAGTGACTCTAACTGGCCAATCGCATTGATCTTGGTGCTCACACTAGGCGTTGGGGCTTTTGCCTTGATCGCAACGATTGCACGTGCATTTGATCTTCTATATACAGGCGGATCATTCGGCTGAGCACGGCATGAGCTCATCAACGAAAATATATACTCCTATCTTGTATATTCAGATTGTCCATAGAATTATTGGACAATTGCGTATATTTTAAATAAATAATGGGGAGTATATCAAACCCAGATTTTCCATTAGTCCGCTACCACTTCACAGAAACGCAGACGGTATGCGGCGTTCAGAGGGGTAACACCACCACGATTTGAGTGGGAGCGCTGCAGCGACAATTGCACCTTTGACGAACTGCCTGGCGTTGTTACTACTCCTAGCAAGAGGAAGCTTGCGACGTCAAGTCTAGCCGGTCAATCCTTCAAAGGCACACTTGTCACTGTTCCAATAGAAAATCTGGGTTAAATGTAAGCGTCCAACCCCACCATCTTTTCAGAAGGCAGGTACGGTGTTAAGTGCGGAGCGGCAGCAATTCATCAATGCGGCTGTTTGGGCAGGTAG